>JAVTVZ010000040.1:10530-15351 GCA_032229625.1 Dermatophilaceae bacterium
CCGACGGCGACCCAGCCGACGGCGACCCATCCGACGGCGGCCGAGCTGAGGGCCAGGCATCGAGCACGGACTCGGTGGGCGCACGGTCCCCGGGCAGCGGCGCGACCGTCCCGGGCCCGACGGGCGCCGGCCCGACGCGCGATGACCTGGCGAGCAGCGCTGCCGCCGCGGCGGATTCGGCTCATCGCAGCCGCGCGCCGCTCGCGTCGACCCTCCGGACGACCGCCGGCGCCGCCACGAGCCAGGGCGACGCTCTCGCCTCGGCGCCGGGCCGGCCATCGACGACGGGCGCCTCCGGCACGGCCGCCGGCCGGCCCGGCGGACCGGGCACCCAGACCGCCGGGTCGGGCGCACCACGACGGTGGCTGTGGGCCGCGGGGGCGTGCGTCGCGGCGCTGGTCGTGGCGGCCTTCACGATCCCGGCGTTGGCGGCGCGCAACCCGCTCGTGCAGGTCGCGGCGATGGCGGGCGACGAGGAGACGACCCGCTCGGACAGCCTGCGGCTGCAGCTCATCGCGGCGGCGCTGCGCTACCTGCGTGACTCGGGGTGGACGGGGTCGGGCGCGGGCTCGTTCGAACCGCTGCTGTGGGCCGACCCGGACCCCGGCGTCCTCAAGCTGACGAACCTGCACAACGCGTTCGTCGAGTTGCTCAGCCAGTACGGCATCGTCGTCGGCGGCGTGCACGCCCTCGCCCTGCTGGCGCTGGTCACGGTCGTCGCCCTGCCGCTCCCGGGGCGCCTCGGCCGGTGGCGTCGGGCATCCGCCGACCCGGGCGCAGCCCCGCCCCGCCGTCGGGGACTGCCGCGGGACACGCGGATCGAGATCGCCGGCTACCTGTCCGCCTACGTCTGTCTGGGGGTCGCCGCGAGCTCGGCGCTGACGCTGCCGGTCTGGTGGCTGCTGCACGCTGCGGCCTGCGCGTCGTGGTGGGCGGCGGCTGCGGACTCCCGGTGCGTCGCCGCTGCGCCGGACCAGGTCGGCGACACCGCTGTCCCCCACCGCGCGAACCGCCATCAGGACCGGGCGGTCGGTCAGCGCGCCCGACGCCACCGCCCCCTCGCTCTCCGTCGCGCTCCCAGCTCACCGTCGCGACAACAACCGCAACGCCGAGCACTCACCGCAACCACGAGCGAGTAGGACGCGCCCCGCGCCGACCCCACTCCTGGGCGTGGACTCCTGGGTCGAGCGGACCCGTACCGAGGCTTGACAGTGCTGTGTACGAATCTGTATACAAGTGCCATGACCACCCCTTCGGCGCGTGTCGCCCCCGCTGAACTGACCGACTTCGCCGCCGCAGTCCTGGTCGCACACGGGGTCCGGGGCGACCAGGCCAGCCTGATCGCCGACAGCCTGGTGGCGGCCGACCTCTGGGGCCATCAGTCTCACGGGCTGCTGCGGCTGCCCTGGTACTGCGCCCGGCTCGCGAGCGGTGCGATGAAGGACGTCGACCCGCAGACGGTCGTCGATGCCGGTGCGCTGCTCGTGCTCGACGCCCGCGACGGCATCGGCCAGGTCGCCACGGATGTCGCCCGAGCCCTCGGCGTGGCCCGCGCCAAGGAACACGGTGTTGCGGTCGTCGGTGTGCGCAACTCGGGGCACTTCGGCACCGCCATGTACTACACGCGGCGGGCCGCGCAGGAGGGTTGTGTGGCGATCCTGACCACCAACGCGAGCCCGGCCATGGCCCCCTGGGGCGGCATGGTCAAGACCATCGGCACCAACCCGTGGTCGATCGCGGCACCCGGCCCTGACGGGGACGTGCTGGCTCTCGATATCGCGAACACAGCAGTCGCCCGCGGCAAGATCTACCTGGCTCGCAGTCGGGGCGAAGGGATTCCGGACGGCTGGGCGATGGACGCCGACGGACACCCGACGAACGATGCGCAGGCCGGCATCGACGGCATCATCATGCCGATGGCCGGCCACAAGGGTTACGCCATCTCGTTCATGATGGACGTCATCTCCGGGGCCCTGACCGGCAGCGGGACCGGCACGCAGGTGCACGGGCCGTACGAGCCGACCGGGCCGAGCCGAGCCGGGCATCTGCTGGTGGTCATCGACGTGGCCGCCATGGGCGACCCGCAGGAGTACCGCGCGCGGGTGCGCAGCCTCGTCGACGAGGTGCACGGCTGCCCCACCGCCCCCGGCTTCGAGGAGGTCGTGGCGCCCGGTGAGTTGGAGACCCGCAGCGAGGCCGACAACCGGGCCGCCGGCGGGGTCGTAGTACCCGACCAGACCCTGCAAGAACTGGCCGCCCTGGCCGCCTCGGTGAACGTCTCGGTGCCGTTCGACGCGCCCGCCGACCTCGCCTGACCCGCACAGGCCCCTCCGTCCGACACAGCCGCACTCGCCCGTCCCGCCTGCCACAGCAGCCGACAACCGAGAGGACCCCCACCATGCTGAGCCTGCACGTCGACATCCGCATCCACCCCGAGAAGCGCGCGGAATTCTTGGCCGCCATTACCGCGCAAGCCCGAGCCACCCTGCGCGACGAGCCGGGATGCCTGCGCTTCGATGTGATCGAGGACGTCGCCGAGCCCGATCACTTCATGTTCTACGAGGCGTACCTCGACGACGACGCGCTCGCGGCGCACAAGGCCGCCCCGCACTTCGAGGGCTGGGCCGCGGTCCGCGACGCCACCGTGCGCGAGCAACGCAACACGGTGGGCACGCATGTGATATCGCTGACCGACCCCGCCACTCGCGACGTCGAGCCGGCCTCGGGCTGACTGACGCGGATGGACGTCAAGCAGCTCGAGCACGCCGCCGTCGCGGCGCAGCAGGGGCCGGCGTCGGTCGGTGACTACCCTGGTGGCACGGCCTTGCGCCTGGTCCCAGGATCGGCGCGGCGGCCGGACGACCGGGAGGGAGCACCGATGGCGCAGCAACGCAGCAAGGCCGACGACGTCTATGCGACGCTGCGCGCGGAGATCGAGTCCGGGGCCCTGCCGCCCGGGGCCAGCCTGAGCGAGAACCAACTCGTAGCACGGCTCGGCGCCTCGCGGACCCCCGTGCGGGATGCGCTGCGTCGGCTCATCGGTGACGACCTTGCCGTCCGCGACGGCGACCGCGGATCGCTGCGCGTCAGCGCATTGTCGGTCGCCGGGGTGCGAGACCTTTTCGGCCTTCGATCGGTGCTCGAGTCCGCGGCGGCCGAGCAGTTGGCCGCCGGTGTCGCCGCCGGCCGGATCGACCCCGCACCGCTGGTGGCCCTGCAAGGCGAGCTAGCGGGCCTGGCCGCCGACGAGCCCAGTGAGCAGCGCACGAGTGCGTTCTACGCCTTGGCGCAGCGGTTCGACCTGCTCGTCATGGAGCTGACGCCGAACCCGCTGCTCGGCAAGGCGATCGCCGACCTTCGTCCGCACACGACGCGGGTGCGGACGGTGGCTCATCAGCGTCCCCAGCGCGATGAGACGTCGATGACCGAACACGCGGCGATGGTGGCCGCCCTCGTCGACGGCGACGCGCCGGCCGCGATGGCGACCTTCCGGAACCACCTGCAGAACACCCTCGAGGCGATCTTCGCCGGCCTGACCGACGCCGACGGGCCCTCCTCCGTGGCTCTCTGATCACCCGCCCGAAGAGCGCCCACTCGTCATACGTCACTCAGCGCGAGCCCACGTCGCGCTGCCCACCTGCTGTACGGAGTCGCCATGCCCACAACCCGCAACCCGGCCACCGGCGAGACGATCGCCGACTACCCCACCCTGACCAGCGAGCAGCTCGACGCGACCCTCGACGCTGCCGTCGCCGCACAGCGGGATTGGGCGCGCCGCCCCGTCGCCGAGCGCACCGCGACGCTGATCGCGGTCGCCGACCGGCTGCGCGCCCGCGCCGACGAATGCGCGCGACTGATCACGGCCGAGATGGGCAAGCCCATCACCCAGGCCCGGTCCGAGGTCGAGAAGTCGGCGGTAACGCTGGAGTACGACGCTGGAGTACTACGCCCAGCACGCGGCGGCGATGCTGGAGTTCGAAGAGGTGCCCACGCACGCACGCCGTAGCGGCGTCCGGTTCGACCCCCTCGGGGTCGTACTGGCGATCATGCCGTGGAACTACCCCTTCTGGCAGTTCTTCCGGTTCGCCGCGCCCGCGCTGGCGGCCGGCAACGCGCCCGATCTGAAGCACGCCGCCAATGTCACCGGCTGCGCCGAACTCATGGCGCAGATCCTCACCGAGGCCGGGGTCCCGCAAGGGCTGTTCGCCAATCTCGTCGTCGAGACCCGCCAGGTCGCCGAGCTCATCGACGACGACCGGATCGCAGCGGTGACACTCACCGGTTCCACCCAGGTCGGCGCGATCGTCGCCGCGCAGGCAGGCAGGGCGCTGAAGAAGCAGGTGCTCGAGCTCGGCGGCTCCGACCCGTTCATCGTGCTCGCCGACGCCGACCTGGAGGCGGCCGCGACGGTCGCCGTGAACGCCCGATTCACCGCCTCCGGGCAAAGCTGCGTCAACGCGAAACGGTTCATCGTCGTCGAGGAGGTGGCCGACGAGTTCGTGCGGCGATTCGCCGCCACAGCGGCCGAATTGGTCGTGGGCGACCCGACCGACGAGGCTACCGACGTGGGGCCGCCGGCCCGCCCCGACCTGCGCGACACGCTGCACGACCAGGTGCAGCGTTCACTCGCAGCGGGCGCGCAGCTGGTGCTCGGCGGACAGTTGCGCGGCGCGCCGTTCGAGGGGCCGGGGGCCTTCTACCCGCCGACCATCCTGGACCGGGTGCCGCTGGACGCTGCGGTCGCGCGCGAGGAGACCTTCGGGCCCGCGGCAGCCGTGATCCGCGTCGCCGACACGGCCCAGGCGATCGCCGTCGCCAACG
>JAVTVZ010000041.1:0-2728 GCA_032229625.1 Dermatophilaceae bacterium
GCAGATCGGCGCCGACGACTACGTGGTGGACCGGGTCCTGACCGGCGACCTGGAGGCCGGCGAGCGCATCGCCGACGTCGAGTTCGAGGCGTGCCGCTTCGAGGGCGGGCGCTGGGAGCGGGGGCGGCTGACGCGGTGCACGTTCCTGGACTGCACGTTCGCCGGGGTGGACGCCTCGATGGTCGACCTCACCGACAGTCGCTTCGTCGGGATCCGCTTCGAGCGCTGCAAGCTGCTCGCCGTCGACTTCTCCGGCCTCGGGGCCGCGGCCCTGGCCGCCGAGCCGCCGCGGTTCGAGGGGTGTCGGCTCGACATGGCGAGCCTGCGCGGGGTGGCGTTCGAGGGCGCGCGCTTCACCGACTGCTCGCTGCGCGAGGCGGATCTCGTGCAGGCCCGGCTGCGGCGCGCGACGTTCGTCGACTGCGACCTGAGCGCGGCGACCTTCGGCGAGACGGACCTGCGCGAGGCCGACCTGCGCCAGGCCACCGGCTACTCCTTCGACGTGCGCGACAACCAGGTCCGGGGCCTGCGCGTCGAGGCGGCCGACGCCGCGCAGCTCCTGCAGGTCCTCGGCCTGCGCCTCGGCTGACGAGCCGGTTCGACGCACGCACGGGCGCAGGGGGACCTGCGTCCCGACGTGGGCGAAAGCACTCCCCCCGACCCACTGCTCGGTGCACAATCGGGCGTACGAGATCCCACGCAGGAGGCCGCGATGACGCAGCTCGCCCACGGGCATCGGCCCGTCCCGCCGGCGCACGTCCACGAGACCGGCGCGTCGCTCGCCCGCGCGGGGCTCTATCTGCTCTCCGGCGTCGCGCTCGTCGCCGCCGGTCACCTCGCCGCCACCGGCTACGCGCCCGCCGCGTGGGGCACCGGGGTCCTCGCCGCCGCGCTGCTGGTGGGGCTCGCGCGCCTCGACCGCGGCGGCTCGTGGCGGGCGCGGCTACGCCCCGCCGCGGTGCTCGTCTACTGCCTCGCCGTGCCCGGGCTCCTGGGCGGCGGCGAGGCGGCGCGCGGCGGGCCCTTCGCCGCGGTCGCCCTCATCGGCCTCGCCCTGTGGATCGGCGGGATGGTGCTCGCCCCGCCGCGCTACCTGCGCCGCTTCGAGGACCGCTAGCCCCCGACCACGCCCGCCGGCCGCGTGACGCACGACCCTGGGGTCCAGGAGAGCCACCGAACGCACCGCGCCGGCGACGACCGCTACATCTGCACGCCGATGTACTTGATGTCGAGGTATTCGTCGATGCCGACGGAGCCGCCCTCGCGGCCCAGGCCCGACTCCTTGACGCCGCCGAAGGGCGCCGCCGGGTTGGACACGACGCCCTGGTTGAGGCCGACCATGCCCGACTCCAGCGCCTCGGCGACCCGCAGCGCCCGGCGCAGATCGTTGGTGAAGACGTAGGCCACGAGCCCGAATTCGGTGTCGTTGGCCCGCGCGATCACCTCGTCCTCGGTGCCGAACGCGGTCAGCGGCGCGACGGGGCCGAAGATCTCCTCGCGCGTCAGGTCCGCCTCCGGGCTGACGCCCGTCAGCACGGTCGGGGTGAAGAAGTAGCCCGGCCGGTCGGGCGCCGACCCGCCGACGAGCACCGTGGCGCCCTTGGCGACGGCGTCGTCGACGAGCTCGCCGACCTTGTCCTGGGCGGCCCGGTCGATGAGCGGCCCGACCGTGGTGTCGGCGTCGAGGCCGGGGCCGACCTGCAGGGCGCCCATCCGCTCGGCGAGCTTGGCGCCGAACTCCTCGATGACCGACTCGTGCACGTAGAGGCGGTTGGCCGCCGTGCAGGCCTCGCCCATGTTGCGCATCTTGGCGGCCATGGCGCCGGCGACGGCCTCGTCGAGGTCGGCGTCCTCGAAGACGATGAAGGGGGCGTTGCCGCCGAGCTCCATCGACGTGCGCAGCACCTTGTCCGCGCACTGCTCGAGCAGGATCTTGCCGACCTTCGTCGACCCGGTGAAGGACAGCTTGCGCGCCAGGCCGGAGCGGATCAGCGGCTCCATCGTCGTGCCGGAGCGGGTGGAGGTGACGCAGTTGACGACGCCGGCCGGCAGCCCGGCCTCGGCGAGGATCTCCATGAGCGCGAGCATCGACAGCGGCGTCTGCTGCGCCGGCTTGATGACGCTCGTGCAGCCGGCGGCGATCGCCGGGCCGAGCTTGCGGGTGCCCATCGCCATCGGGAAGTTCCACGGCGTGATGAGCAGACACGGCCCCACGGGCTGGCGCGTGACGATGAAGCGGGCGTTGCCGGCCGGCGACACCGCATACTGCCCGTCGATCCGCAGCGCCTCGGCCGCGAAGTGGCGGAAGAACTCCGCCGCGTAGGCGATCTCGCCCTTGGCCTCGGCCAGCGGCTTGCCCATCTCGAGCGTCATGAGCTCGGCCAGCTGGTCGGCGCGCTCCGTGAGCAGCCCGAACGCCCTGGTCAGGATGTCGGAGCGCTCCCGCGGGCTCGTCGCGGCGAAGTCGGCCTGCGCGGCGACGGCCGCGTCGAGCGCCCGGCGCGCGTCCGCCGGGGAGGCGTCGGCGACCGCGCACAACACGTCCCCGGTCGCCGGGTCGACCACGTCCAGGGTCGCCCCGCCCTCGGCGTCGACCCACTCACCACCGATGAAGAGTTGCTTGGCGACCCCGTCGACCACTGCGCTACCCATTGCTCCACTCCTTCACGATCCAGCCGTTCGCGCCACATCACGAACCCTGCGGCGATCCTGCCACGGGGCACCGACA
>JAVTVZ010000042.1:0-12096 GCA_032229625.1 Dermatophilaceae bacterium
CCTAGACTCGCCGACGTGCCGCCCGCCCCCGACGCCGCCCACCGTGGCCCGCCACCCGACCAGGCCCCCCACGCCGCGCGACCCCTCGCCGCGGGCGTGACCGGAGAGCGTCCGGCGCCGGACCACGCCGCGCAGTCACCGGTGCCGGGCCGGGCGCCAGGTCGCACCGAGGAGCGCGACGAGGAGCGCGACGAGGAGCGGCGGCGCGTCGAGGAGCGGGACGAGCGGCTCGACGCGCCCGGTCGCGAGGGTGCCGGCTGCTGCGTCGAGGTCCGGGGGCTGACGAAGTCCTACGGCAGCGTCACCGCGGTCGACGACCTCACGTGGTCCGCGCGCACCGGCGCGATCACGACCGTGCTGGGCCCCAACGGCGCCGGCAAGACGACGACGATCTCGTGCCTGCTCGGGCTGCTCCACCCCGACGCGGGCCAGGTCTGCGTCCTGGGCGTCGACCCGTGGAGCGCGGACGCCGACCACCGCGCCCGGGTCGGGATCATGCTGCAGGACGGCGGGCTGCCCAACACCGTCGGCGCGCACCGCCTGCTGCCGCACCTCGCCCGCCTCTACGCCCACCCCCGCGACCCCGACGAACTCATCGCCCGCCTCGGCATCGCCGGCTTCGCGCGCACCCCGGTGCGGCGCCTGTCCGGCGGCCAACGCCAGCGGGTCGCCCTCGCCGCCGCGCTCGTCGGCCGCCCCGAGCTCGCCTTCCTCGACGAGCCGACCGCCGGCCTGGACCCGCACGCCCGGCGCCAGACCTGGGACCTGTTGCGGGAGCTGCGCGACGAGGGGGTCTCGCTCGTCGTCACGACGCACTCCTTCGAGGAGGCCCAGCGCCTCGCCGACGACGTCGTCATCGTCTCCGCCGGCCGGGTCGTCGCGGCCGGACCCCTCGCGCAGGTCGCCGGCGAGCGGGGTCTCGAGGAGACGTATTTCGCGCTGACCGCCGCCCCGGAGACCTCATGACCCACGCCACGACCGACCCGGCACCACTCGCCTCGTCGACGTCCGCCGCCGCCCCGGCGGGCCGACGCATCCTCTCCCAGGCCCGCTTCGAGGCCGGCACGCTGCTGCGCAACGGCGAGCAGCTCCTCGTCGCGATCGTCCTGCCCGCCCTGGCCATGCTCGGCCTCGCGCTCGCCGCGACCCCCGACCTGGGGCCGGGGCGCCGCATCGACGTCGTCGTGCCGGGCATCCTCGGCCTGGCCATCGTCTCGACGGCCTTCACCGGTCAAGCGATCTCGACGGGCTTCGATCGACGCTACGGGGTGTTGCGGCTGCTCGGCGCCACTCCCCTGGGCCGCGGCGGCCTGCTCGCCGGCAAGGCCCTGGCGGTGCTCCTCGTCGAGGCGTTGCAGCTCGTGGCGCTCGGGGCGCTCGGAGCCGGGCTCGGCTGGCGCCCGGAGGTCAGCGGCCTGCTCGCCGCAGTCGTCGTCTGGGGGCTGGGCACGTGGGCGTTCGTCGCGCTCGCGCTGCTGCTCGCCGGGTCGGTGCGGGCCGAGGCCGGCCTGGCCCTGGCCAACCTGCTGTGGGTGCTCATGCTCGGCGCCGGCCTCGTCCTGCCCCGCACCGTCCTGCCCGAGCCGCTCGCCGGTGCGATCGCGCTCCTGCCGCCGGCAGGACTGGGTGACGGGTTGCGCGCCGCGCTGCTGACCGGCACGTTCGACGCGGGCGCCGCGCTCGTGCTGCTCGCGTGGGCGCTGCTGGCGACGGCGCTGTGCCTGCGCAGCTTCCGCTGGAGCGACTGAGACCCCCGGCCGCATCCCTGGCGCACCCGTCGGAGTGCGTCCGGCACGCGCCGTGGGCGCACGTCGCCCGACGCCGCCGGGCACGGGAGGTGAGTCGCGCCGGTCGGCCCGTGCGGGCGTGCGGCGGCGGGCTAGAGTCACAGACGTGTCCGATGCCCCCGCTGCCCCCCGTTCCACCGCAGATCCCGTGCGCGGCGCGGGGTCCGGGCCGCAGGATGCGCGGCCGGGCGGCCCATCGGAGTCGGCCGCCCCGCGAGGTCGCGGCGCCGCCTACGTCCCGGCGATCTTCGTCCTCAACCTCGTCTGTCAGATCGGCATCATCGTCACCGGCGGGCTCGTGCGCCTCACGGGCTCGGGGTTGGGCTGCCCGACGTGGCCGCAGTGCGTGCCGGGTTCGTACGTGCCGACCCGCGAGATGGCGACGAGCTTCCACCCCTACATCGAGTTCGGCAACCGCACGCTGACCTTCGTGCTCTCGGTCGCGGCGCTCGGGGTGTTGTGGGCCGTCTACCGACCGCTGGCGCATCGGGTCGGGCTGCGGCTGCCGGCCTGGCTGCTGCTGCTGGGGATCGGCGTGCAGGCCGTCGTCGGCGGCATCAGCGTGCGCTTCGACCTCAACCCCTTCATCGTCTCCCTGCACTTCGTCATCTCCGCGGGGCTGGTCGCCGTGTCGACCTACCTGCTGCACCGGCTGCGCGAGGGTGACCGGGCGGCGGTGCCCGCGGTGCCGCCGCTCGTCGCGCGCCTGGCGTGGGCCACCGCCGGGCTCGGCGGGGTCGTCGTGCTCCTCGGCACGCTCGTCACCGGATCGGGGCCGCACTCCGGCGACGCCGACACGCCGCACCGCAACGGCCTGGACCCGCGGATGATCTCCTGGCTGCACGCCGACGCCGTCATGCTCTTCGTCGGACTCTCCGTGGGGGTCGCCGTGGCGTGCTATCTCACGCAGCGCGGCGCCCGCCCCGCGCGGGCCTGGGCGGCGGTGCTCGCGATGACCGCCGCGCAGGGCCTCGTCGGCTATCTGCAGTTCTTCACCGGGCTGCCCGAAGGGCTCGTGCTCACGCACATGCTGCTCGCGGCGCTCTTCGTCGTCGCGCTGACGAACGGCATACTCGCACTGCGCAGCCGGTGACCGGGGCCGCCCGACCGGTCGCGACGGGCCCTCGGCCGCGCCCGAGCGACGACCCACACCGACCCTGACGCCCGCCTAGTCTTCGGCGTGCACCCCCTCGGGGGTGCCGACGTCCCGGGGCGGATCCGGGGCGCGGGCCGCGATCGCTGCTGGGGGGGCACGCGCGGCGCCACCAGAGCGCATCCCGGGGGGCATCGCCGTGACGTCATCGACCCGTCGAGGCACCGTGCTCGGCCCACCCGGCCGCGGCACCCGCACGATCCTGGCCGCGGTGGCGCTCCTCGCGGTGCCGACCATGCTGCTCTTCCTGTGGCCCATGGACGGCGACCAGGCCCTCTTCCACCTCGGCGCGCAGACGCTCGCCGACGGCGGCGTCTACTACCGCGACTTCTGGGACATCAAGCAGCCCGGCATCTTCTGGTTCTACGTGGCCGGCGAGGCGATCTGGGGGCAGGTCGGGCCCCGCGTGCTGGAGGTGCTGCTCGTGCTCGTGGCCGGGGCCGCGCTCGCGGCACGACTGCGACGCCTGCACGCCCACCCCCTGACCCAGGTCCTAGGCCCGACCCTCGTCTTCGCGCCCTACCTGCTGCTCGCCTACCGCGCCGGCGTCGGCCAGATCGAGGGTCTGGCCGTCTCGCTCCTGCTGCTGCACGTCCTGCTCACCGGCCTGCTCGAGGATCCCGACGACCGCCTCACCGAGCACGACCCGCGGCGCTCGGGTCCGGCCCTGGCCGCGTGGGGCGTCGCCGGGCTCCTCGCGGGCGTCATCGCCGTCCTCAAGACGATGTATGTCGTGCTGCCCGCGGTGCTCCTGGTCGGCGCGGTCGTCGTGCTCGCGCGGCGACACGCGGGTCGGCCCGCGATCCTGGCCCGGCTCGCCGCCTACGCTCTCGGGGCCGCGATGCCGCTCGCCGCGACGCTGGTCTACCTCGTGCACCACGACGTGGCCGCGGTGGCCTGGTACACCAGCCTCGAACTGCCGGGGCAGATCGCCGCGCTCGACACCCTGGCGCCGCCCGGCTCCGTCCCCTACCTGCTGACGACCGCCGTGCGCTACCTGTGGCTGCCGGCGCTCGCCGTCGCCGTCACCGTCGGCGCGCTCCTGCGACACCCCGGGCTGCGGCGTCGGTGGCTGCCGGCGATGACCACCGCCGCGGTCGTCAACGCCGTCTTCGTGGGGTGCGTGGCCGCGCAGTACATCAACGGGCGGCGGCTCCTCACCCTCGCGGTGCTCCTCGGGGTGCCGGCGCTGCTCGGGGTGGACCTCGCGGCGCGCCGCTGGCGCCGCCCGGGGACCCAGGGTGTCGCGGTGCTCGCGGCGTTGGTCTACGGCGTGACGGCCACCCAGGGGATCGTCGCGGCCGTGCGCACGGCTCCCCTGGCGCACCCCACGCTGGACCCGGCGACGGCCGACGACTTCGCCGAGGCGATGACCGGCAGCACCGCGCGGGCCGACGCGGCACCGGTCGCGCGGCTCGTCGGGCCCGGCTCGGGCATCTACGTCTTCGGCGATCCGCGGATCTACCGGCGGCTCGACGCGCGGCAGGCCGTGCCGATCATGGGCTGGTCCTCGGAATTCCTCCCGCCGCCGGTATGGCGCGAGCTGACCCGCGAATTCGCCTGCGTGCGGCCGGGATACGTCTTCGTCGACGACTTCTCGGCGCCCTACCTGCGCGCCGGCGGCCCGGGCATCACGGCACTGCTGCGCAGCGACTACGACGTGCTCTCGCGCACGCCCGGGGGCACGTGGTGGGGCCGGTCGGACCTCGGCCCGGGCAGCGCCCGCAGCGTGCTGCCGCCGCAGGAGTGCACGCCCCTGCACGCGACCTGGTGAGCCGGGCGCGTCACCCCGGGTGCGTCACCAGGGCAACGGCAGGTGCAGCAGCGGGTCGACGGCGACGCCGACGAAGAGGATCGTCAGGTAGCTGATCGAGAAGTGGAAGAGGCGCATCGGGCGCAGCGACGCCAGCGTCGTGTTGTCCGGCGAGGAGGCCCGCGCGAGCAGCACGTGGGCCTCCCGGATGAAGACCGCTCCGGACAGCACGGCCGTCACGAGGTAGATCCACCCCATCGAGCCGACCGGGATCAGCACGAGCGACACCGCGACGGTGGCCCAGGCGTAGGCGACGATCTGGCGGGCCACCGTAACGTCCTGCGCGACGACCGGCAGCATCGGCACGCCCGCCGCGGCGTAGTCGTCCTTGAAGCGCATCGACAGCGGCCAGTAGTGCGGCGGCGTCCAGAAGAACACGACGAGGAAGAGCACGACCGGCGTCCAGGCGAGCGAATCCGTCACGGCGCTCCAGCCGATGAGCACCGGCATGCAGCCCGCGACGCCGCCCCACACGATGTTCTGCGCCGTGCGGCGCTTGAGCAGCAGCGTGTAGAAGAGCACGTAGAGCGCGATCGCCGCGAGCGAGAGGTTGGCCGAGAGCCAGTTGACGCCGAGGCCCAGCACGAGCACGGAGGCGACGCCGAGGGCGACCGCGAAGACGAGGGCGCGGACCGGGCTGATGACCCCGGTGACGAGCGGCCGATGCTCCGTGCGGTGCATCAGCCGGTCGATGTCGCGGTCGAAGTAGCAGTTGAAGACGTTCGCACTCGCCGCCGACAGGGTCCCCCCGACGAGGGTCGCGACGATGAGGCCGACCGGCGGCACGCCGCGCTGGGCGAGGAACATGACGGGGAAGGTCGTCACGAGCAGCAGCTCGATGATCCGCGGCTTGGTCAGGGCGATGTAGTCGGCCAGCCGCGCGCGAGACGCGACGGTCGCATCGAGCGGCTGGCGCTGGCGCGGCTGGAGTGCTGTCACGGCGTCCTAACTGGGCGGTTCGAGGAGTCCCGCGGGTGATCACCGGCGGTTCGACGGGCCGCGGGCAGCGCAGATGCCGCCCGAGAACGCAGTCAGTGTACGCCGCAGCGGGTCCTAGGCGAGGTGGCATGGCAGCGGTTCACGTTGTCGGTGCGCCCCGCTAGGGTCGGACACGACATCGTAACGCCAGCTCGCCCTCCTGCCCCGTGGACTGCCGGATTCCCCTGGCGGGCCGCGCACGGAGGCGTCGGAGCATCCACGAAGGAGCACCTCAGTGGCAGACACGCCCACCACCTCGGCCACGCCCGCACGCTCGGTCTCCGCCCCGCGCGCCTCGACCGCGGGGTGGAGCGACATCGACGTGCGCGCCGTCGACACGGCCCGCGTGCTCGCGGCCGACGCCGTGCAGAAGACCGGCAACGGCCACCCGGGCACCGCGATCAGCCTCGCGCCCCTGGCCTACCTGCTCTATCAGAACGTCCTGCGTCACGACGTCACCGACCCGCACTGGCTGGGACGCGACCGGTTCGTCCTGTCCGCCGGGCACTCGAGCCTGACGCAGTACATCCAGCTCTACTTCGACGGTCTCCTGGAGAAGTCCGACCTGGAGTCGCTGCGCACCTGGGGCAGCAAGACGCCGGGCCACCCCGAGGTGCACCACACCGCGGGTGTCGACCTGACGACCGGCCCGCTCGGCGCCGGCGTGGCGACCGGCATCGGCATGGCGATGGCCCAGCGCCGCCAGCGTGGGCTCTTCGACCCGGACGCGGCCCCGGGGAGCAGCGTCTTCGACCACCACGTCTACATCGTCGCCGGCGACGGCTGCATGATGGAAGGCGTGGCGAGCGAGGCCAGCTCGCTGGCCGCGACCCAGCAGCTCGGCAACGTCACGCTCCTCTACGACCAGAACCAGATCTCCATCGAGGACGACACCGACGTGTCCTTCTCCGAGGACGTCGCCAAGCGCTACGAGGCCTACGGCTGGGACGTGCGGGTCGTGCAGTGGCGCCGCCACCACGGCACCACCTCCCCCGACTACGTCGAGGACGTCGACGCGCTGCTCGAGGCCATCGAGGCGGGCCGTCAGGTCACCGACAAGCCGACCTTCATCATGGTCCGCACCGTCATCGCGTGGCCCTCGCCGCACAAGCAGGGCACCGGCAAGTCGCACGGCGCAGCCCTGGGCGAGGACGAGGTCGCCGGTCTCAAGGAGGCGCTCGGCTTCGACCCCGGGCAGACCTTCGAGGTCTCCGAGCAGGTCATCGAGCACGTCCGCAGCTCCCGCGCGCAGCGCAGCCGCGAGCTGCGGGCCGCGTGGGACGAGCAGTTCGGGCAGTGGAGCGGCGAGCACCCGCAGGAGGCGGCGCTGCTGGCCCGGGTCCGCGAGCACGGGCTGCCCGAGGGCTTCGACGCGGCGTTCCCCACCTGGGACGCCGACCCCAAGGGCATCGCGACCCGCGCCGCGAGCGGCAAGATCCTCACCGCGCTCGCCGACGTCATGCCGGAGCTGTGGGGCGGCTCGGCCGACCTCGCCGAGTCCAACAACACGACGATGGGCGGCCAGCCGAGCTTCATCCCGGCCGACGCCCAGACCAGCGAGTGGCAGGGCGGACCGTACGGGCGCACCCTGCACTTCGGCGTCCGTGAGAACGCCATGGGCATGATCCTCAACGGCATCGCCCTCGAGGGCCTGACCCGCCCGTACGGCGGCACGTTCCTCGTCTTCTCGGACTACATGCGCCCGGCGGTGCGCCTGGGCGCGATCCAGGAGTGCGACGCGATCTACGTGTGGACGCACGACTCCATCGGTCTCGGCGAGGACGGCCCGACGCACCAGCCGATCGAGCACCTCGCGGCGCTGCGCGCGATCCCGGGGCTCGACGTCGTGCGCCCGGCCGACGCCAACGAGACGGCCGCGGCGTGGAAGGAGATCCTGACCCGGCACGGGCGCCCGACGGGCCTCGCGCTCTCGCGGCAGGCGCTGCCGGTCTTCGACCGCTCCCAGGGCGGCTCGCTCGACGGCGTCGCCAAGGGCGCCTACGTGCTCGTCGAGGGGTCGAAGGCCACCCCCGACGTCATCCTCGTCGCCACCGGCTCGGAGGTGTCGATCGCGGTCGAGGCCGCGGCCACGCTGGAGTCGCAGGGCACGGCGACGCGCGTCGTGTCGATGCCGTGCATGGAGTGGTTCGCCGAGCAGGACGACGACTACAAGGAGTCCGTCCTGCCCCGCGCCGTCCGGGCGCGGGTCAGCATCGAGGCCGGGGTGCCGATGTGCTGGCGCGACATCGTCGGCGATGCCGGCACGATGGTCGCGATCGACCACTTCGGGGCCTCCGCCGCGGGCGCCACGCTCTTCGAGGAGTTCGGCTTCACCCCGGACAACGTCGTCGCCCAGGCGCAGGCGTCGCTCGCCGCCGTCGGCCACGCCGCCCCCGGCGGAGACGGCCCGACCGCCGGCACGGCCTTCGCGGAGGAGAGCTGATGACCGGCGACTCCCCGGTGGCGGACCTGTCCGCCGCCGGGGTGTCGATCTGGCTCGACGACCTCAACCGCGAGCTCCTGACCTCGGGCGAGCTCGAGCGGCTGCGCACGCAGGCCGGCGTCGTCGGCGTCACGACGAACCCGACGATCTTCGCGGCGGCGCTCGGCTCCGGCGACGCCTACTCCGCCCGGATCGCGCGGCTCGCGCGCTCCGGGGCGGGCGTCGAGGCGGCGGTCTTCGACATCACGACGCAGGACGTCCGCGACGCGTGCGACGTGCTCGCGCCGGTCTTCCAGGCCAGTGGCGGTCAGGACGGACGGGTGTCGATCGAGGTCGACCCGCGGCTGGCCCACGACAAGGCCGGCACCCTCGACATGGCCCAGCGCCTGTGGCAGGCCGTCGACCGGCCCAACGTGATGATCAAGATCCCGGCGACCGTCGAGGGGCTGCCGGCGATCTCGGAGGCGCTCGCGCTCGGGATCAGCGTCAACGTCACGCTGATCTTCGGTCTCGACCGCTACCGCGGGGTGATGAACGCCTTCCTCACCGGCCTCGAGCAGGCCCGCGAGCACGGCCGCGACCTGTCGGTCATCCGCTCCGTCGCGTCGTTCTTCGTCTCCCGGGTCGACACGGAGGTCGACCGGCGACTCGACGCGGTCGCGGCCACGGACCCGTCGCACGCGCAGCAGGCCGGGCGACTCAAGGGCAAGGCCGGTATCGCGAACGCCCGCCTGGCCTATCACGCCTACGAGGAGGTCTTCGCGACCCCGCGCTGGGCCAACCTCGCCGACGACGGCGCCCACCCGCAGCGCCCCCTGTGGGCCTCGACGGGGGTGAAGGACCCGGCCTATCCGGACACGATGTATGTCACCGAGCTCGTCGCCCCCGGCACGGTGAACACGATGCCGCGCGGCACGCTGGACGCGGTCCTGGACCACGGGCAGATCACCGGCGACACGGTGCGCGGTGGCGACGAGGCCGCGCGCGCGGTGCTCGACGACCTCGAGCGCCTCGGCATCTCCTACGTCGACGTCGTCGGGCGCCTCGAGAAGGAGGGCCTGGCGAAGTTCGAGGCGTCCTGGGAGCAGCTGCTGGACTCCGTCGACGCCGCTCTGACCAAGGCGCGGGACGAGTGAGCCGACGGCTCCGCGACGAGACCCACGGATCCACCCGCATCTGCAGGCCCTCGGCGGGCCGGTCCTGGCGACCGGCCCGCCGGCGGGTCGGCACCGGGTCGGCGCCGACGACACCCCCGCACACGCCATACGGAAGGGCACGCTGATGAGCACACCGATCGGCCCGGGCGAGAACCCGCTGCGCGATCCACGGGACAAGCGACTGCCCCGCATCGCCGGGCCCTGCAGCATGGTGATGTTCGGCGTCACCGGCGACCTGGCCCGCAAGAAGCTCATGCCGGCGATCTACGACCTGTCGAACCGGGGGCTGCTGCCGCCGGGCTTCGCGCTCGTCGGCTTCGCCCGGCGCGACTGGGACGCCCAGGACTTCGCCAAGGTCGTGCACGACTCCGTCAAGCAGTACGCACGCACCCCCTTCAGCGAGGAGGTGTGGCGGCAGCTGTGCGAAGGGCTGCGCTTCGTGCAGGGCGCGTTCGACGACGAGGCGGCCTTCGAGGAGCTCGCCACGACGCTGCGGGCCCTGGACGAGGAGCGCGGCACCGGCGGCAATCACGCGTTCTACCTGTCGATCCCGCCGGGCAACTTCGCGCAGGTCTGCGAGCAGCTGCAACGCAGCGGGCTGACCGACCAGTCGGGTGACTCCTGGCGTCGCGTCGTCATCGAGAAGCCGTTCGGTCACGACCTGGAGAGCGCCCGCGCCCTCAACGACATCGTCGAGACCGTCTTCCCGCCCGACTCGGTCTTCCGGATCGACCACTACTTGGGCAAGGAGACCGTCCAGAACCTCCTGGCGATGCGCTTCGCCAACCAGATGTACGAGCCGATCTGGAACGGCAACTACGTCGACCACGTGCAGATCACCATGGCCGAGGACATCGGCATCGGCGGCCGCGCTGGCTACTACGACGGCATCGGCGCCGCCCGTGACGTCATGCAGAACCATCTGCTCCAGCTCCTCGCGCTCACCGCCATGGAGGAGCCGATCTCCTTCGACGCGACGCACCTGCGGGCCGAGAAGGAGAAGGTGCTCTCCGCCGTGCGCCTCGCGGGGACCGTGGAGGAGGCCACCGCCCGCGGGCAGTATGCAGCGGGCTGGCAGGGCGGCGACAAGGTCATCGGCTACCTCGAGGAGTCGGGCGTCGACCCGCACTCGCGCACCGAGACCTACGCCGCGCTCAAGCTCGAGGTCGCGACGCGGCGCTGGGCCGGCGTGCCGTTCTACCTGCGCACCGGCAAGCGCCTCGCCAAGCGCGTCACCGAGATCGCCGTCGTCTTCAAGCGCGCGCCGCACCTGCCCTTCAGCGACACCGAGACCGAGGAGCTGGGGCAGAACGCCATCGTCATCCGCGTGCAGCCCGACGAAGGGGTCACGATCCGCTTCGGCTCCAAGGTTCCCGGCGCGCAGATGGAGGTCCGGGACGTCACGATGGACTTCGGCTACGGCCGGGCCTTCACCGAGTCCAGCCCGGAGGCCTACGAGCGACTCATCCTCGACGTCCTCCTCGGCGATCCACCGCTCTTCCCGCGGCACGAGGAGGTGGAGCTGTCCTGGCGCATCCTCGACCCCGTGACCAGCGCGTGGGCGGCCGATCCGGCGACGCCGCAGCCCTACCCGCCGGGTCACTGGGGCCCCGACTGCTCGCACGAGATGCTCGCCCGCGACGGACGCCACTGGAGGATGCCGTGATCGTCGATCTGCCCGCGACCAGCCTCGGGTCGGTCGCCAAGAAGCTCGTGCGGCTCCGCGAGGACGTCGGCGCGATGGCCCTGGGCCGGGTGCTGACCCTCGTCATCGTCACCGACGAGCAGGACGCCGAGGGCGCCCTGGACATCGCCGGCGACGCGACCCGCCAACACCCCAGCCGGATCGTGTGCGTCGTCACCGGCAACCGCCGCGGCGCCAACCGCATCGACGCCCAGATCCGGGTCGGCGGCGACGCCGGCGCGAGCGAGGTCGTCGTGTTGCGGCTCTACGGCGAGCTGACCCGCCACGGCGAGGCCGTCGTCCTGCCTCTCCTGCTGGCCGACTCCCCCGTCGTCGTGTGGTGGCCCTTCGAGGGGCCCAAGAACGCCGCCGAGGACCCGATCGGCCGGCTGGCCTCGCGCCGCATCACGGACAGCGAGCATGCGCCGTCGCCGACGAAGTCGATCTCGTCGCGGGGCAAGACCTACTCCCCCGGCGACACCGATCTCGTGTGGACCCGGACGACGAAGTGGCGCGGCCTGCTGGCCGCGGCGCTCGACCAGGCGCCCTACGAGCCGGTCAGTCACATCACCGTCGGCGGTGGCTCGGACTCCGCGTCGTGCGATCTGCTCGCCGCGTGGCTCGCGTCGTATCTCGACGCACCCGTGACCCGCGCGCAGACCCCGCCGGGCACGGGGCTCGTCAGCGTGCGACTCGACCGGCCGTCGGGGCCCGTCGATCTCGTGCGCCCCGACGGCGCCACAGCGACCCTGCAGCAGGTCGGGCAGCCCACCCGTCGCGTCGCGCTCCCGCGCCGCTCCGACGCCGAGTGCCTCGCCGACGAGCTGGCCCGGCTCGACTCCGACGAGGTCTACGAGCGCGTGTTGCGCGACGGTCTGCGCCGCATCAACGACCGGCGCGACGTCTCCACCCGCGAGGCCGTCGACCAGGCCCTCGCCGCGCCTGCGGACCGACCCGCCGAGAGCGACTCCGACGACGCCCCGGCCCCGGCGGACTGAGCCGAGCCGCCGACCCCGGGTCGAGACGACGACGGGCGCCCCACCTGCTGCAGGTGGGGCGCCCGTCGTCGTGTCGTGCGTCG
>JAVTVZ010000042.1:12196-15240 GCA_032229625.1 Dermatophilaceae bacterium
CGTCGTCGTGTCGTGCGTCGGTGTCTCGTGCCTTGTCGTCTCCCGTGCGTCGACCGCTGGTCGCCGGGAGCGTGCGGCCGCTCTCGGGGCCTGCGATCAGCCGCCGCGGCGGGCCCGCAGGGCCCCGAGCGCCTCGTCGAGCAGAGACTGCCCGTCGGCGTCGGTGCGACGCTCCTTGACGTAGGCGAGATGGGTCTTGTAGGGCTCGTTGCGCGAGGGGGCCGGCGGGTTCTCGCGGTCTTGGCCGGCGGGCAGCCCGCACCGGGGACAGTCCCAGAACTCCGGGACCACGGCGCCCTCGTCGACGGCGAAACTCGGCGACGTCTCGTGGCCGCGGGCGCACCAGTAGGAGACGGTCAGCCGCGGCGCGGCCTCACCGCGCTCCGCCTCGCCCATCGGCCCGGCGCCCACCCGACTACCGCGGATGACGTTGGATCCAGCCACTGTCTTCACCCAATCCTTGCGCTGGGGGACCGCTACGACCCCGAGGCCGCGTCCGGCACCCGGGGCGGGAGTCTCAGCCCGCGAAGCGGGTGAGCAGCCCCAGCCCAACGATGCAGGCCAGCCAGATGAGGACCACGGTGATCGTGATGCGGTTGAGGTTTCGTTCGGCCATCGAGGAGCCGCCCATGGTGCTCTGCATGCTGCCGCCG
Source organism: Dermatophilaceae bacterium (assembly GCA_032229625.1). Taxonomy (GTDB): domain Bacteria; phylum Actinomycetota; class Actinomycetes; order Actinomycetales; family Dermatophilaceae; genus Kineosphaera. The sequence continues at coordinate 12,850 of JAVTVZ010000042.1, forward strand.
AACATCTCGGACATGCCCCCGCCCTGGCCCTTGTGCATGAGGATCAGCAGGGTGAGGAAGAGCCCGGTCACCACCAGCAGCACCTGAAGGGCGATGTGCAGGATGTCCACGGTGAGGCACTCGATTCTGTCGTCCAGGCCTGATCATCTCTGCACCGATCAGGGTGATAGTCGACCTCAAGGATACTGCACCGCTTCGGCAGCCTTCGCAACGTCCACACGCGCGCCGGGCGGATCGCCCGACGCGCGTGTGGAATTCGTGCAGGTCAGGCCTTGGCGGCCTGCTGGTAGCCCGCGATCGCCGCGAACTCCTCCGCCTTGAGCGACGCGCCACCGACGAGCGCGCCGTCGACGTCCGTCTCGGCCATGATGTCGGCGACGTTCGAGGACTTCACCGACCCGCCGTAGAGGACGCGCACGCCGTCGGCGAGCTCCTGGTCGTAGAGCTCGGCGAGCTTGACGCGGATCGCGCCGCACACCTCCTGGGCGTCCGCCGGCGTCGCGACCTCGCCGGTGCCGATGGCCCAGATGGGCTCGTAGGCGATGACGATGTCCTTGGCCTGCTCGGCCGGCAGACCCGCGAGGTCGGCCTCGATCTGGGCGAGCACGTGCTCGACCTGACGGCCGGCCTTGCGCACGTCGAGCGCCTCACCGCAGCACAGGATCGGGATGAGCCCGTGCTTGAAGGCGGCCTTGACCTTGGCGTTGAGCAGCTCGTCGGTCTCGCCGTGGCCCTCGCGACGCTCGCTGTGGCCCACCGCCACGTAGGTGCAGCCGAGCTTGGCGAGGAAGGCACCGGAGATGTCGCCGGTGTAGGCGCCCTCGTCGTGCGGCGAGAGGTCCTGACCGCCGTACTTCAGCTCGAGCTTGTCGCCCTCGACGAGGGTCTGCACCGTGCGCAGGTCGGTGAAGGGCGGCAGGATGGCGACCTCGACGGCGCTGAAGTCGTGCTTGCCGTCCTTGAGGCTCCAGTCGAGCTTCTGGACCAGGTGCGTGCCCTGCACGTGGTCGAGGTTCATCTTCCAGTTGCCCGCCATCAGCGGAGTGCGCTGGGTCATCTGTTGCCTTTCGTCGGTCCCGGCAGTCACTTGCCGAGGATGTCGATGCCGGGGAGCGTCTTGCCCTCGAGGTACTCCAGGGACGCGCCACCACCGGTGGAGATGTGGCCGAAGTCGGAGTCGGCGAAGCCGAGCTGGCGGACCGCGGCGGCGGAGTCGCCACCGCCGACGACCGTCAGCGCGCCCCGCGAGGTGACGTCGACGAGCGCCTGGGCGACGGCCTTGGTGCCGGCCGCGAAGGGGGCCATCTCGAAGGCGCCCATCGGGCCGTTCCAGAAGACGGTCTTGCAGTCCGAGAGCTTGTCGGCGAAGAGCTTCGCGGACTCCGGGCCGATGTCCAGGCCCATCTTGTCCGCGGGGATCGCGTCGGCGGCGACGACCTCGTGCGGGGAGTCGGCCGAGAACTCGTCGGCGACGACGATGTCGGTCGGCAGGACGATCTCGACGCCCTTGGCCTGCGCCTCCTGCAGGTAGCCCTTGACGACGTCGATCTGGTCGGCCTCCAGGAGGGACTTGCCCACCTCGTGCCCCTGCGCCTTCAGGAAGGTGAAGACCATGCCGCCGCCGATGAGGAGGCGGTCCGCGGTCTTGAGCAGGTTGGCGATGACGCCGAGCTTGTCGCTGACCTTCGCGCCGCCGAGCACGACGGCATACGGGCGCTGCGGGTCCTCGGTGAGCCGCTTGAGGACACCGACCTCGGTGCCGACGAGCGCGCCCGCGTAGTGCGGCACCTTCGTCGCCACGTCGTAGACCGACGCCTGCTTGCGGTGGACGACGCCGAAGCCGTCGGAGACGAACGCGTCGGCGAAGGCGGCGAGCTGGTCGGCGAAGGCGCCGCGCTCGGCCTCGTCCTTGCTCGTCTCACCCGGGTTGAAGCGCAGGTTCTCCAGGAGGGCGACGTCGCCGTCCCCCAGACCCTCCACCACGGCGGTGGCGGACTCGCCGACGGTGTCGGAGGCGAACGTCACCTCACGGCCGACGAGCTCGGAGAGCCGACCGACGACGGGGGCCAGCGAGTACTTCTCCTCCGGGGCGCCCTTGGGGCGGCCGAGGTGGGCGACGACGATGACCTTGGCGCCGGCGTCGGCGAGGGCCTTGATCGTCGGGGCCGAGGCGCGCACGCGCCCGTCGTCGGTGATGTTGCGGTCGGCGTCCAGAGGGACGTTGAGGTCGCAGCGGACGAGCACGCGCTTGCCGCTGACGCCCTGCGCGAGGAGGTCCTCGGTGGTCTGCATGTGAGCACTCCTAGGTATCGCAGATGGGGCAGATCGATCTCGAAAGAGGTGTCGGCCGTGCCGGGGCCACGCGGGCCGGGGCCGACGAAAAACGGCGTG
>JAVTVZ010000043.1:0-2048 GCA_032229625.1 Dermatophilaceae bacterium
CCCGCGGACGCTGCACCCGAGGGCGCCGACGTCGAGCCGGCGGCCGGGGCGGCGCCGCCGGGCACCGGCCCGACGACGCCGCAGGAGGCGAGCAGGGCGGCCGCGGCGGCGAGCGTGAGCCCGGCCGCGGCCCCTTGTACCGCACACTTCTCTGTGAGGTCCACGACGACTACAGCGGTCGAGCCGGCGGCGCGAGACGACCCGAGCGCAGCTCCTGCGCGACAGGCTCGAGGCGCTTCGGGGGCACCTGCCCGCGGCGCAGGAGCGCGTCGGCGAGCAGCACCTGCCACGACAGGTCGAGACGCTTGCCGCCGATCCGGGCCAGCATCGTCGGCGCGGACGCCCCGACATACGGGGCGAATCGGTGGCCGAGCCACACCGCCGCCGCCGTCCACACCCCGGCCGCGATCGCGACCATGACGGGGCTCAGGCCCAGGCTCGCCGCGCCCGTCGCCGCCGACCGGCCCAGCGCCGCCCCGACGCCGAACAGGCCACCGCTGCTCTCCGAGGACCCCTCCGCCGACACCGACACCGTCGCCAGCCACGCGAGCACCAGCCACGCGCCGGCCGCGAGGAGCGCCGGCTGCCACCACCGCAGCCGCCCACCGGCGTCGGCGCTGGACCGCATCGCCGCGCGCAGCCCGACGAGCGCCGCGCCGCACACGGTGAGCGCGATCATCGCCAGCGACCACTTGCCGTCGAGCCCGCCCTCGATGATGCCGACACCGAACGCGCGCTGCGCCCCGCCGGTGTCCGCCCCCAGCAGCCCCGTCGACATCGACGCGCTCGTCATCACCGTGCCGCCGATCAGCAGACCCGCCGCCAGGACCAGCATCGTCGGCGCGAGCAGCAGGAGCACCAGCAGCGCCATCAGCAGACCCACCAGCACGTCACGCGGCGACGCCGACCCGGAGCCACCCGCCGCGGACGCCTGCGTCGCCAACCCGTAGAGCAGCGCGACCACCGCCAGCCCCGACACCGTCGTCAGCGGCGCGATCAGCATCTCCGCGGCAGTCCGCAGATCCGCGGCCCACGCGGCCGGGATGCGCGCCGAATCCGCCGCACCCACACCGAAACCCGCGAACGCCGCCAGCCCGACGAGCACGAGGCCGCCGAGGAGCACCTGCAGCCAGTTCGCGGCGAGGATCGCGTCCGTGGCAGGCGCCACCGGCCCGCGCAGCACGACCGCCAGCACCATCGCCAGCACCCCGAAGCTGCCGCCCATCAGCGCCGCCCGGATCAGCCGATCGCGGGTCGAACCGGTCGCCGACGCGAGGTTCGCGCGGCGCGCCACGACGAAGACCACCGCCATGAGCAGCGCCGACACCGCCAACGGCATGAACGTCACCGACCCCCTCGCCGACGCGACGTCACCCAGCGCACTCTCCAGGCTGGAGCCGAGGACACCGTCCAGCAGCCCCGTGTCACCCAGGCTCATGCCCAGACTCACCGACGCGCGCAGCACCAACGCGAGCATGACGATGCCGTTGCGGGCCCACAGGATCGGCGCCGGATCGCCCTCGCTGAAGACGTCGACGAGCGCCGTGATCGCCACCCCGACACCCCACGCGGCCAGCGCCAACAGCGCCCCGTCCCGCAGCGCGCGGTTGATCTGCTCCACCGGCAGCGGGATGCGCTCCACCTGCGCGCCGACCCGACTGCGGGCCTGCCCCGCCGCGTCCGTGAACGCCTGCGCGTTGAACTGGCGCTGACCCGCCGCGCCCGGCTCCGGATAGGGCGACCCCGCGGCCGGGTAGGGAGAGCCCGCAGCCGGGTAGGGCGAAGCTGCCGTGGCGTCGGTGGAAGCCGGGGTCTGCGGGTCCTGCGGGGTCTGCGGGGTCGCGGTCGTCGCGCCGTGCGGCAGTCCCGGCGCCGGGCCGGTCGGCGCTGCGGGCGCCGGCTGCGCGACGTGACCGGGTGCGGCGGCGAGCGCCTCCTGCTGGGCGGCGACGGGCGTCGCGCTGTCGGCGGCCGTGGCCGCGGACTGCGCCTGAGCCGTCGCGGCCTGCGCGATCGACGCCGCCTCGCTGCGCTGCGCGGCGGACTGC
>JAVTVZ010000043.1:2148-6908 GCA_032229625.1 Dermatophilaceae bacterium
CGGCGGACTGCTCGTCGGCCTGCTGGGTCTGCTGGGCCTGGGGCGGCGCCTGAGCTGCGGCCGGCCGGCCGCAGGAGGTGCAGAAGCGGGCGCCCGCTCGCAGCGGTTGGCCGCACTCGGTGCACGTGGGCATGGGTTCCCCTCCGATGGGTCGTCGGCCCCGTCTCGGGACCGACTCCGATGCGCCCGGTCACGGCCGCGGGAGGGGGAGCGGCCTGGGCGTTCGCTGACTTATCGGCACCCGCCCCGGCCGCCGAAGCGATCTGGCGCCCGAAGCCGCTGCCCGACACGACATTTGCGCGCTCCACCACCGGCGCTAGTCACTCAGCCACCGGAGCCCGCGACCGATGAGGGGAGCGAATCCGACGCGCCGCAGGAGGCGAGCATGTATTGCGACCAGTGTGGGGAGCGCCTCGACGGCCGCTTCTGCGGTGGCTGCGGCGCCGAAGCCGCGGCGTCGGCCGAAGGCGCCGCGACTGCGCAGGGGGCGGCGTCTGTGCAGGGGGCCGCGACGTCGCAGGACGCCGCGACCGAGTGGATCGTCACGCCGGCGCAAGGCGTCGCGTCCGTCGGAGGCGAGCGTCGTGCGCCCGAAGCCTCCGGCGCTCCCGGGCGGGCTGACGCGCCCTACCGGGCTGCCGGCAGCTCCGGTGCGGGCGCGCCCGGCGACGGCTCCGGCCCCGTCCCGACGCAGCCGCCCGCGCCCCCTCTGCCGATCGGCGCGGCGCCGCCACCGGCGCGGGACCCCTGGCGTGTCGTCGTCGCCGTGCTCGTCGCGGTCATCGTCGTGGGGATCGGGTATTACCTCGTGCGCCAGAGTGATTCGCCGTCAGGGAGCGCGACCGTCGCGGCTCCCGGCGCGACCGCCACCGCCAACGCCACCGCGAACAGCGGCGTCACCTCGAGCCCGACCGGCGCGACGCCCGCGACCACCGCGGAGCCCACCGGCGGCGAGCTGACCGCTGCACCCCCGAGCGCCACGACGCCCAGCGGCGCGACGACGCGCGACGCCACCCCCACGGCACCCTCGCCGCCGTCCGAACCCGTCGAGTCTCGCTACCGGATGTATGAGCGCGACTCCGGATTCGGCGGTCGCTACAGCCAAGTCGCGACCCTGCACCACTCCACGACGGCCCCCTTCATGCGCGACGTCGCGCGGCGCTACGCGCAGCTGCGGCCCGACGGCGGCGCCATCGACCTGCCCGGCATCGACAGCCGGGGCTCGAACACCACCGTCTACATGAGTTGCCGCCCCCGCAGCGACGACACGGTCCTGTGCACAGGCGGCCGAGCCGCGTCGATCCTGCTCTTCAACTGATCGTCTGCGCCACGGACCGCGCTCGCCACGCCCCGTGCTCGCCCTCCCGCGCTCGCCACTGACCCCGCGGTCAGTGGGCTCATCGCGGGAACCCCGGCAAGTCCAGGGGGGCGCCACCGCTACCGTCTCGGATCTCGCATCGCTCGCCCATCGCGTCGAATACCGTTGAAGAACAAAGCGTTTGGGGGCAAGGGCGTCGAGGGGTCGACTGAGGGGCGAGCAGATGACACGGGTGAGGACTGCCCTGGGTGCCGCGGTGCTGGCGGCGGTGACGCTTGTCGCCGGGGCCGGTGTGTCCGCGGGCGCGACGAGCCAGGACACGCAAGCACAGCCGCAGCCACAGCGGCAGGGGCTGGGGCAGGGGCAGGGGCAGCAGGGGCAGACGCGCACCGGTCTCGCGGAGCGGGACGACACGGCCACACCTCGCGCCAGAGGGCGGCGGCCCCCGCCGACGCGCCCCGCGCCTCCACCACGACCGGCCAGGACCAGCACCCGCAGAAGGTCCGCCTCGGCGGCCGCTCGCGCTACGAGACCGCCGCCGCGATCGTCCGGTGGCGCGCCGCGAGCGACATCCCCGCCGGCGGCATTCTGCGGCTGGTGTCGGGCACGTCGCCCCTGCTGGCGGTCGCCTACGGGCGCGACGGGGTGCCGACGCTCTTCGTGCCCCCGAGCGGGCCGGTGCCGCCGGCGCTCGCCAAGGCCGCCGCCGCGCTGCGCCCCCGGACGGTCGAGGTCATGGGCTCGCTGACGCAGCCGCAGATCAAGGCCGTCGTGGGAGACCGGCAGTACGTCCGCGCGCACACCGACGACCCGACCGCCGTGTCGTGGTCGGCGGCGCTGTCCGCCGCGGACCGGCTCAGCACCGGCATCGCGACCATGCCCCGGACCGTCTTCGCGCCCGCAGCCGTGGCGGCGCAGGCCGCGGCCGCGGTGCAGCTGCGCGACCGGTTCGTCGTCGTCACGCCGCAGTCCGGGCCCTTGCCGCCCCACTCCTTGGGCGTCGGGTCGCACACCGAACCCGAATTCGTCGAGCCTGTCGCTGCGATCGGCGGCACGTCCGCGATCTCCCCGGCGCGTCGGGTCGAGCTGCTGCGCGGCCAGCACCGCCTCGAGGCGGCCACGTATGTCGACGTCGCCGGGGCCGATCGCTACGCCACCGCCGCGAAGGTCGCCCGACTCGCCTACCCCGACGGCGCCCGCACCGCCTACCTCGCCTCCGGGACGCGCGGGGTCGACGCCGCAGCCGCGGTGTCGCTGCCGGACGGGCCGCTCTTCCTCGTGCCGACCTGCGGCCCCCTGCCCACGGCCGTCGCCGACGCGCTCCGAGAGATCCGACCCGAGCGGGTCGCCGCGCTGGGGGACGCCACCGTGGTCTGCGACCGGATCCTCGACGCGGCGGCCGCCGCGACGACGGTGCGCCCAGAGGGCTGGACGGCGACGGACATCGCGCTCCACGACACCCGCGCCTGCCTCGTCGCCGAACCTGGCACCGTGCAGTGCTGGGACCTCACCGCGCCCTACGAGCCGCTGGGCGGCGTCGCCGCCCCGAGCGCGGCTGCGCCGCGGGACGTGCCGGGCTTCACCGGGCCCGTCGACTCCGTCACGGCCGGCATCGACACGTCGATGTGCGCCATCAGCCGGGAGCGTCAACTCTGGTGCTGGGGTTCGCCTCTCCTGCCCCGCCCCGATGTCGCGCAGCCGGTGACCGGGGCGCCGTCAGGGATCACCGACTACCAGGGCACGGCGGACGTCGGGTGTGCCATCGCGACCGACGGGGTCGTGTGGTGCCATACGACGAGCCGCGGCGCCACGGGCGCCACGGGCGCCACAGTGAGCCGGATGACGCCCGCCGCCGGTCTGCCCCGCGCGCAACAGCTGGCGATGCGACCCGGCCTCTCCTGCCTCCTGTCGACCGACAACGATGTGTGGTGCTGGGCCACCCCAGGGCCCGACGCGCCGCCCGCGGCCTACAGCTCCCCGCGGAAGCTGGGCCTGCGAGCCCGCCAGATCGCTCTCGGGGAGCGCGGGCTGCTCGCGCTGACGGGGGCGGAGACGGTGCGCCACGTCGCCGCCGACGAGCTGTGGGCCGGCAGATCCACCGCGACCACGCTGCCCGTCGGGGCCTGGCGGCTGCTGCCCGACACGGGGGAGTGCTACGTCGCCGTCACCGACAGCCGCGTCGTGTGCCCGCTCGACACGCGGTCCCGGCGCGTCGCCATGGACGTCGGCACCCGCGCCGCGAGCTTCGACGGCGAATTCAGCTGTGCCGTGCGCTCCGACGGCAGCGTCGGCTGTCGCGACGCCATCGAGGACGGCCGCCTCGCGACCCTCGGCGACGGGTTGCTCGCGCCGCGCTACCGGGAGGCCGACGTGCTCGGGTTCGCCCCGGTGGGGGCTCGCTGAACTCGGTCTCGTCGGGGCGAGGTGACGGTGCGGCACGGCTACTGACGGCGCGGCACGGCCACTGACCGCGCGGCACGGCCACTGACCGCGCTGCACGCGCAGGCGCGCGGCTTCTATGGTGCGCGCGTGTGGCTGTGGCGCGGTCAGTGCGTGTGTGGGCGGCGATGTCTGTGTGGACGGTCAGCGCGTGTGTGGGCGGCGGTGCGGACGAGCCGTGCGCCACGGACGGGAGGCCGGCTGCTCGGGCGCGGCCCGGCTCAGCGCGTCAGGTCGGCGGACACGACATACCGGCCGGTGGGTGGGCGGTAGGTCGCGGAGACGCGGCTGTCGCTGCGCACCGTCAGGAGCCACGTGCCGCCGTCGTCGCAGTGGCCGGCGGACATCTGCTCGCGGTAGACGCGGCGGCCGTCGTCGAAGCCGGCGGGCCGCAGCCGACCGGAGCAGCCCAGCTCCGGGTAGCGGATCGTCGAGCCGCCGCTGCTGAAGACCATCTCGACGCCGTACGACTTGTCCCTGGTGCCGCTGGCCAGGCCGCGCTGCACGCCGACGCCGGTGTAGGTGCCCGACGTCGGGACCCGCCCCTGCTCGACCTGGACCGGCGCGGCGGCCGGCTGCTGCGGAGCCGGGGCGGCCTGCGGTGCGGGTGCCTGGGCCTGGGTGCCGGACCCGGCCTTCTGCCCGTCGACCTGCGCCTTCAGCGCCTTGATCTCCTCGGCCTGACGCGCGGCCTCCGACGCCTGCGCGCGCTCCCGGTCGATCCGCTGCTCGGACGCGGTGTCCGACACCGCGCACCCGGCGAGCAGGGTCCCCGCAGCGACGAGGGCGAGCGCCCTGGCGGCGACCGGCAGGCGGGTGGATCGCGCGCGTGGGCTCGCGGCGCGACGCAGGCTGTGACGTGACATGCCTGCTTGATCGCCCCCACCGGCGGTCTCCTGAGCGGTCCGCGGCGCTCGCTTCGAGGCCGCGCGATCGGGCCGCCGGGCCGTCGCGGGTGCGCTACGCGGGCGGGGCCTGCGCCACCGGGCACTGCCCCACCGGG
>JAVTVZ010000043.1:7008-8631 GCA_032229625.1 Dermatophilaceae bacterium
CGCCACCGGGTTCTACGCCACCGGGTTCTACGCCACTGGGTTCTGCGCAGTCGGGCTCTGCGTCGGGCGCCGCGGCGGGCGGCCCCACCAGGCGGCGGCGGTCGCGGAGGCGGCCATGAGATACCAGAACGGCCAGCCGACCGGGCTGCTCGTCACCGTGCCGACGACGAGCACGCCGAGCAGCCAGACGCCGAGGGCATAGCGGGCGCCGAGGCGATCGAGGCCCCGGGGTCGGCCCGCGACGACCGGCGCGGGCGAGAGCGTAGGAGCTGCCGTCGCAGCGGCCGGCGCAGGATCGGACAGCGCAGTATCGGACAGCGCAGGATCGGACAGCGCAGGATCGGACAGGGGCGCCGTGTAGGCCGAGTCGGCGCCCCGCGCGACCGGGCGTGTGGGCGATCCGGGCGCCGCCGGATCGACGGGCGCGACCCGGCCGACGATCGGGATGTAGCAGGCGAGTGACACAAGCCAGGCGGCCAGCGGCAGCGCGACGACCAGCCCGTACTCGGTGAGGATCTCGACGAAGCCGTTGTGCATCGGCATGACCCGCGCGAAGCCCTGCTCGGCGAGCAGCGTCTCGAAGCGGCCGCCGCCGACCCCGCGCCACGGCTGCGTCGACCACAGGTCCAGGCCGTGGCGCACGAGGTCGGCGCGCAACGTGTCCGCCCGCGACGTCGACTCGTCACCGGGCAGCAGGAAGCGCACGACCCACGGCGCGAGCGCGGCCCCGACCAGCAGCGGAGGCAGCCAGAAGATGACCCGAGGTCCACGGGCGGGGCGCCGCTGATGCCGCCCCGGCGGGGTCAGCGCCCGCAGCCGCGCCCACGGCGACGCGCCGCGCCGGGTCAGCTCCAGCGACGCCGCGGCGAGCGTCACGAGCAGCGCGCCCGCCAGCGCCAGTCGGCTCACCGACGCGACGATGACGACGAGCGACCCCGCCGCCAGGGCGCCGGTGGCGAGCCGGTCGAGCACGCGCAGTCGCTCGGTCAGCCGGCATACCGCGAGCCCGTAGACGACGAGCAGCACCGCGGCGAGGTTGTTGGGGTTGACGAAGGTCGCCGCCGCCGACCACGGGGGTGGCTCCCACGGCCCGGCGCCCAGGTGTTGGCGCGTCACGACCTCCCACAGGCCGATCGACGTCGCGGCCGCCCCGAGCGTCAGCCACGCCCGCCGATGCGCGAGCACCCCGCCGCGCCGCCCACCGGCCAGCGCCACCGCGGCCACCGTCAGGACGCCGCACGCCAGCAGACTCAACTGCTCGTTGCGCACCACCCGCGACTCCGGCGACCACGTCGCCCAGCCCGGCCACGTCGCCGCCCACGCGAGCCACGGCCCCAGCGCCAGCACCGCGACGGCCGACCCGCGGCGCCGCGCACCGATCACCCCGAGCGCGCCGACCAGCGCGAACACCCCGTAGACCGTCCACGTCACCCGGATCCCCACCGCGGCGTCGATGAGCGGCAGCGCCAGCAGATAGAGCAGCACGCCGGCCAGGGCCAGCGACGACACGACCTCGTAGCCGCGAGTCCGGGCCCGACGCCACCCGGCGCGTGGGGGAGGGGCGGCGGTCGACGTTGCGCTCGCAAGTGTCGTCGCGCTCGCAGGCGTCGTCGCGCTCGCAGG
>JAVTVZ010000043.1:8731-15006 GCA_032229625.1 Dermatophilaceae bacterium
GTCGTCGCGCTCGCAGGCGTCGTCGCGCTCGCAGGTGTGGTCGTGCCCGACGGTGCGGTGATGTACTCCCGCAGCAGCCACGGGTCGGTCTCACCGAGCACCCGACCGACGACGGCCGGGATCGCCTCGCCCTGCCGGGCGACGGCCGCGACGGCGGCACCGGCGACACCCGAGTGCGTGCCGCGCTCGTGCGTGCCGATCTGCTCGTCCGTGCCGACACGCCCGGCGGGGTCGAGGGGGGAGGGGGTGCCGACGGGATCGGCGGTCTCGCTGCGGCCGACGCTCCCGACGCGGCCGACGGGGCCGACGCTCCCGCCGCGGCCGGCGGTCTCGTGGCGGCCGACGGGGCCGACGGGACCGGCGGGGTCGGCAGGGTGCTCGACGGTCGACGTGACGTCGCTCGCGCCTGCCATGTCAAGCCCCACCGTCTGCACGTCGCGTGCCGCTCGCGGGTCGCCGCAGCGTCACGCGGCAGGCCGCCGCGCGGGCCCGACGCGGGCAGCGCGGTCCGGCCGCGCGCGGTCGACGCGTCGGCGAACCCAGATGTCGTGTCGTCGCAGCAGATCGGCCCCCGCCACGCCGCCCGGTCCACCCCCGGGACAGCCTCGCTACGACCTTTCCAGAGTCACCCCGGCCGGTCGCCTACGTCAACTCGAACGCACGTCCGAGACGAGCGTCAGGGCCTGCCCGGCCCGCGGTGCGCGCGAGACCCCGGCGCCCGCGGCACGACCCGCTCCGCGTCGTAGGGCTGGCTGGGCGACGTTCCTCCTGTCGGCCGATCGCGCTGCGCGCCGGCACTCGACGGAGCGTGATCCGCGCCACCGATACTTCGGTGGCGACGACCTCTCGGCTGGTCGCGGGCGGTCGATAGCGCAGACAGCCGATCTTCGTTCAGGCCAGGGGTCCAACAAGCGGTCACGTCCGCGGGGGTGGCGCACTGACCTCGCTACAGGCGCACTGACCTCGCTGTGCGCACGGGCGCGCGACTTCGATCCAGCGCACCTGTGCCTGTCGCGCGGTCAGTGCGCCTATCGCGCGGTCAGTGCGCCTATCGCGCGGTCAGTGGCGTCATCGCGGGCCCCGCCCAGCGCCCGGCGGCGGCCTCGGACGCCTCGACCGGGCGCACCGCGCCGGGAATAGGGTTGTCGCGCACAGGGGATCGTGACGGGCCGCGCGATGCGGTCGTCAAGGGAAGGGCGGGCCATGGACGGTGGCGGCGGACGCGGGGACGCGGTGGGCGACAAGGTCGGCGCCGCGGTGGGCGACCCGGTCGGCGACGCGGTGGGCGACCCGGTGGTGCAGGTCGACGGGCGCCGGTGGCCCCTGGCCGGAGCAGTGCTGCTCACGGTCGGCCGCGACGCCGGCAGCGACATCCGCGTCGACCATCCCGAGGTGTCGCGGCGTCACGCCGAGGTGCGGCGCGAGCCCGCCGGGTGGGTGCTGCGCGACGTCGGCTCCGCGAACGGGCTGTGGGTCGGCGCGCGCCGCGTCGGCTGGGTGCCGCTGGACGCGTCCGTGACCGTCGCCCTCGGACCCGACCCGGCCGCGCCGCGACTCGAGATCACCGTCGACGTCACCCGCGAGCGCGCTCTGCAGGGCCCCGACGACGAGCGCCGACACCCCGACATCCCGTATGTCGTGGGGCCCGGTGACCCGCACCCCACGGGCGGCACGCTCGTGACCGGCTCCCGCCCGGGCGCGACGGTCACCATCGGCCGCGCCGCCGACAACGACCTCGTCATCGACGACCTGCTCGCCTCCCGGCACCACGCCCGCGCCACGGCCCGACCCGGCGCGACCGGCCCGACCGGCGCACCCGACGGAGGCTCGCCGGGGGCCTTCTGGATCGAGGACCTCGCCAGCCTCAACGGCACGTACATCAACGGCGCGCCGATCTCCGCGGCGATGCTGCACCCGGGTGACCTGCTGACGATCGGCCACCTCGAATTCCACGTCCAGGACGGGGCGCTGCTCATGGCGCCGCAGCGCCGGCAGGTCAGCGTCGTCGCGCGCGACCTCGGCGTCACGCTGCCCGGCGGCAAGCAGCTGCTGGCGGACGTCAGCTTCGAGCTGCCGGAGTCGAGCCTGCTCGCCGTCATCGGACCCTCCGGCGCCGGCAAGTCCACGCTCCTGGGCGCCCTCACCGGCACCCGCAAGGCGACGGCGGGCAGCGTCAGCTTCGGCGGCCGGGACCTCTGGGACAACTACCGTGAGCTGCGGCGACGCATCGGCGTCGTCCCGCAGGACGACGTCGTGCATCCGCAGCTGACGGTCCGCCAGGCGCTCGACTACGCCTCGCAGCTGCGCTTCCCCGCCGACCTCGACCCCGCGGACCGGCGCGCCCGTATCGACGCCGTCATCGCCGAGCTCGGCCTGACCGCCCACGCCGACACCCGCGTCGACCGGCTCTCCGGCGGCCAGCGCAAACGCACGTCGGTGGCGCTGGAGCTGCTCACCGAGCCGTCACTGCTCTTCCTCGACGAGCCGACCTCCGGGCTCGACCCGGGCCTCGACAAGTCCGTCATGCGCACGCTGCGGGGGCTCGCCGACGGCGGCCGCACCGTCGTCGTCATCACCCACAGCGTCGCCAACCTCGGCCTGTGCGACCTCGTGCTGTTGCTCGCGCCCGGCGGCCGCGTCGCCTATGTCGGGCCGCCGCAGCGGGTGCTCGCGCACTTCGGCCGCAGCGACTATTCCGACGTGTTCGCCGACGTCGCCGCCGATCCTCGCGGCGCCGCGGACCGGTTCGCGCAGGTCAGCGCCGCGACCCGGGCGCTGCCCGTCGAGCCGCCGACCCCCGGGCCCGCCGCGCCGCCGCTGCGCCAGCAGTCGCTGGCCCGCCAGACCCTGACCCTCGTGCGCCGGCACGCGCGGGTGCTCGCCTCCGACCGCTCCTACGCGCTCTTCCAGGCGCTGCTGCCGCTGGTCCTCGCCGCCCTCGTCGTCACCGTGCCGGGCAGCGCCGGCTTCGGATGGCCGCGCCCGCCCGAGCTCGGCGAAGCCTCCCAGCTGCTCGTCATCCTCATCGTCGGCGCCGCCTTCATGGGGGTGTCCTCCAGCTCGCGGGACCTCGTCGGCGAGCGATCCATCTACCGACGAGAGAAGGCGGTGGGGCTGGCCCCGACCGCCTACCTCGCCTCCAAGCTCGTCGTCTTCGGGCTGCTCGCTGCGGCGCAGTCGGCCGTGCTCGTCGGCCTCGTGCTCGCCGTCAAGGCCGGGCCGGGGGACGGGGTGCTGCTGCCCGGGCCGGTCGAACTGTGGATCGCCGTCGCCGCCACCGCCTGCTGCTCCGCGATCCTGGGCCTGCTCATCTCCGCGGTCGTGTCGACGTCGGAGCAGGTCATGCCGCTGCTCGTCGTCGCGACGATGGCCCAACTCGTGCTCTGCGGCGGTCTGATCCCCGTCGCCGGACGCGTCGGCCTCGAGCAGCTGGCGTGGCTCGCGCCGAGCCGATGGGGTTTCGCCGCGGCGGCCTCGAGCATCGACCTCACCGCGATGCGCGCCGCGACGACCCCGGCGGGCGCGCCCGCCCCCGCCGTGGACGAGCTGTGGGCGCACACGCCGGCCCAGTGGGGCTTCGCGCTGGCGATGCTCGCGCTCCTCGGCGCCGCGGCCGCGACCGTGGCGGCCCTGCGGCTGCGGCGGATCGACCGGCAGGGCTGACCCCTGGCGACCGCTGGCAGGACCGGGCATAACGGTCGTACCGGGTTGGAGGTCCTGCGGGTTTGGGCGCGAAACGTGTTGCTGCCTACGGTTGTTCCCATGACGCGTCTCAGGGGGGTGCCGCGCCCGGGACGGGGCGCGGCCAGGTGGGCGATCGCCGGCGTCGTCGTGGCGCTCGCCGCGTGCGGGCCGGCGGGTCCGGTCACCGGCTCGTCCGATTCGGCCGGGAGCGGCTCGGCGGGCGCCGGATCGGAGCCTGGCGACGCGACCGGTGACGCGAGCACCCCGACCGACGGTGACGCGAGCACCCCGACCGACGACGGCGCCGGCACCGCGACGGACGGCGCCCCGACCGCAGGCGGCGTCAAGGGCGCCCCGGCGCGGCCCTCGCCGGCGACCGTCACGATCTCCGCGCCCGGCTACGACGCCCCCGGTGCTCTCGTCATGACGGTCGCCACGGCCCGCGGCGGCGACGTCGACGCGGCCGCGCAGCGCGGTGACGTGCGCTTCGAGGCGAGCGTCGCCGGCGTCGCCGGCACGTGCGAGGGGCCGACGTGGCGCCACGCCCAGGGCGTCTCGCAGCAGTGCTGGCTGACGCTGCCCTCGACCCCCGGCGCGGCGTCGATCCAGGTGCGCGCCGTGCTGACCGGCACCGACGGCTCGGTCGCGCGCACCGCCGCCGGCGTCGAGCGCATCGAGGCCAAGGGCCCGGTCACGACCGCCGTGACCGGTGAGCAGCGCCGGACCATCGAGCGCTGCGGCAACACCACCGACGAGGTGTGGCTCACCTTCGACGACGGCTTCCTGCGGCGGGCGACGATGGATTCGATGGTCGCGACGCTGCGCGACAAGGGCGTGCGCGGCCGGTTCTTCGCCACGGGCGGCTGGGCGCGCGCCAACCCGAGCATGGTCGCCGGCCTGCGCGCCGCCGGGCACCTCGTCGAGAACCACACGCTCAGCCACGAGCCGCTGTCCTCCCAGAGCGAGCAGTCGCTGCGCGCTCAGATTGCCGGCGGGCCCGCGGCCGACCCGCCGCGGCTGCTGCGGCCCGGATACGGCGCCGGGGCCTTCGCCTCCCGGGTCGTCGCGGCGGCCGCCGACCAGGGCCTGGGGACCTGCTACTGGACCGTCGATCCCCGCGACTGGGCCGGGCCGACCGCCCCCGTGCTCATCGACCGCGTCGTCCACGGCGACCACCGCACCCCGCCCCTGCGCGCCGGCGGCGTCGTCCTCATGCACATGACCGGCCGGCACACCGCGCAGGCGCTGCCCGGCCTCATCGACGCGATCCGGGCGCAGGGCCTGACGCCGGAGCCGCTGCGATGACCCGGCCGCGCTCTGCGGGCGCACACGACAGGCGCGCGACCCGCGCGCACACGACAGGGGGACCTCGATGACGCAGGACAACGCCGGTATCGGAGCAGGCCGCCGGCTGGGGAGCCGGTATGTGCTCGAGCGTCGCCTCGGGCAGGGCGCCAGCGGCGAGGTGTGGTCGGCGCTCGTGCGCGCCGACGGGCAGCCGCCCACGGGCGACGGCAGCGACGACCGGGTCGCGTGCAAGCTGCTGCGCCCCGAGCTCGCGAGCGACCCCGGCGTCGTGCAGCGCTTCATCGCCGAGCGCACCCTGCTCGCCTCCATCAGCCACGACCACGTCGTGCGCGTGCGCGACCTCGTCGTCGAGGGCGGCACCCTGGCGATCGTCATGGACCTCATCGACGGCCCCGACCTGCGGCACGTGCTGCGCGAGCGCGGCACCCTCGCACCCGCGCTCGTCGCGCAGTGGGGTGCTCAGGTCGCCGCCGCTCTGCAGTCCGCGCACCGCGCCGGGATCGTGCACCGCGACGTCAAGCCCGAGAACGTGCTCATCGCCGGCCTGCCCGGATCCGACGTCGACAGCGCTGACGGGGTCGGCGGTGCTGTTGTCGACTCGTCCGGTGCGTCCGGTGCGTCCGGTGCGTCCGGTGCGTTCGGTGTGTCCAGCGGGGGGCCGGGGCGGGCGCTGCTCAGCGACTTCGGCATCGCGCGGATCGTCGACGGGGCGCAGCGGGCCACGATGATGCTCGGGACCCCGCAATACATGGCGCCCGAGGTCGCCGAGGGCCTCGAGGCCGGTCCGGCGTGCGACCTCTACTCCCTCGGGGTGATGCTCTACGAGCTGTGCTGCGGCGTCACGCCCTTCGCCGGGCGTCGGGCCGCGATGGCGACCGTGCGGGCGCACGCCGTCGACGTGCCGGGGCGCCCCGCGGGTGTGCCCGACCCGCTGTGGGCGCTCATCGCGTCGCTCCTGGCCAAGCGCCCCGACCGGCGCCCCGCCTCCGCCGGGATCGTGGCCGACGACCTCGCCCGGCTCGCCGACAGCGACGCGCTGCGCAGCGCGCCCGCCGCGCCGCGACTCGCCGCGCCGCCGCCCCCGGAGCGGTCGGTCACCCCGCAGGAGGCGCTCGGCTGGCGCGCCCACCCGCAGGCCGCGCCGGACGGCTCGACCGTCATTTCCGCACACAACTCTGTGGAATCAGGAGATGCCCAGACCGTGCACCGCGCGCCCGGCGCAGGTGCTTACGGGCCGGGTGCTTACGGGGCCGCCGGCTACGGGGCCGCCGGCTACGGGGCCG
>JAVTVZ010000044.1:0-1630 GCA_032229625.1 Dermatophilaceae bacterium
GTGGAGCTGAGGGGATTCGAACCCCTGACCTTCTCATTGCGAACGAGACGCGCTACCAACTGCGCCACAGCCCCAAGTGCGAGCATCACTGTAGCAAAGCCCGGGCCGGGCACCGAATCGCACCCGCCGCCTGGCTCGCGAGGCGGGTGCGAGCGGGGCGACGGGTGCGATGCGGGCGTTCCTGCGCTGGTCAGGCGCTGACGACGCGCGGCTGATGGCGCTGCACGTCCCAGGCGATGTCGTCGTCCTCGATCTCGATGGGGACGGGCACCTGCATCGGCGGCGGCAGCGGGTGCTGCGCCTTGGCCTTGAGGGTGTAGGTCGGCGGCGGGACCGGCGTGGGCTCCCAGCCGCGCTCGTCGAAGAGCGGGTCGCGGGCGCCCGCGTCGATGTCGGAGTGCGCCAGCGCCGCGACCTCCAGAGGGTCCAGACGGGTCGCGATCGCGCCGGTCGCCAGGGGCGCGGTCGACACGGCAGATGCGGCCGACGCCGCAGATGCGATCGACGCGGCGGGCGCGGCGACGTCGTAGGCCTCGCGCTCGGTGAGCTGGGCTGCCTCGGCCACGACGGGCATCGTCAGCGTCGGCGCGACGAACTCCTGCGCGACCGGCAGCTGCGGCGCGCTCGGGCGGGCGTCACGACGACGCTGCGCGTCCTCGCGCTCGCGGCGGTCACGCTCCCGGCGCCGGCGGGCCGCGGCGCGGCGGCGCTGCGCGGCGCTCGCCCGGGCCGCCGCCCGCAGCCACGCGAGGACCACGACGAGCAGCAGCGCGGGCGCGGTCAGCGCCCAGGCCGGCAGCGCGGAGGCGAGCACCGCGACGGCCACGGCCAGCAGACTGACGACCCCGGCCAGCAGCGCGCCGGCGCGCACGACCCGCAGGGTCTGCGGCGCCGGGCGGGAGGTCGGGCGCAGCCGCCCCAGCCCCCGCTGCGGCCGCGCGGGCCGCTCGAGGAAGAACTCCGCGGTCGGCCCCTCGCGCAGGTCCGTCTCGTCGGCCAGCGTCGAGCGCTGCACCCGCACCGCGACCGGCTCGGCCGCGGCCACCGACTCGCTCGCGGTGAGGGCGGGCTCCGGCGTCGCCTCGGCCGCGCCACCGGAGAAGAGCTCCTCGACGCCCGTCTGCGCGACGAGCGGGCGGCGGGTCAGGCTCGCCGACGACACGCGCACCGTCGACGGGGTCGGCGCGTCGAGGCGCACCGCGCGCCGCTGCAGGACGCGCATCTGGCTGGAGAAGCGATCCACCGTGCGGGCGGTCGCGAGATGCTCCCGGCGACGGGCGACATGGATGACCAGATAGGCCGCCCAGGTGACGACGACCGCGACGAAGATCAGGCTGCTGGGCGACACGAGCACCACGGTAGGAGGCCGCCGCGACCCCGTCGGGCAGGCGCGACGGTGTGTCGGCCAAAAGACTTACACGGTTGTAACTCTGCCCGCCGGCGACGCATCCGCCCTGGTCGGCGGCATGGTCGACGGACCTGCCACGAGGAGTAAGGGTTTGGTCAAGTGCCCCCGACGCCCTCGCCGGGCGTGGGCATGCTTGCCCGGCGTGTCGCGCGGGTGTAATGCACCTGAACACTCGGTCTCGCGCCCGCGGACACGCCCTCGAGCGCTCGCCCGTCACGGGCG
>JAVTVZ010000044.1:1730-4770 GCA_032229625.1 Dermatophilaceae bacterium
ACCGGCCTACGGGGTCGGCAGGGCCAATCCGGGCTGCTGCCCGCGGCGCCAGCGCTTGACCAGGGAGGAGCCCTCGAGGTCCTCCGCGGTCAACGCGAAGGTGCGGTGGTCGCGCCAGTGCCCGTCGATGTGCAGGTAGCGCCGCCGCACGCCCTCGTCGCGGAAGCCGAGCTTCTCGACGACACGCAGGCTCGCGGCATTCTCCGGGCGGATGTTGACCTCGACCCGATGCAGCCCCAGCCCGTAGACCGCGTGGTCGACCAGTGCGGCCAAGCACAGCGGGGCGAGCCCCTGACCTGCGGCGCGCTGCGCGATCCAGTAGCCCGCGGCGCCGTCGCGCAGCGCCCCCCAGCTGATGCCGAAGAGGTGCATCTGGCCCACGAGCCGCCCGTCGCGCTCGATGACGAAGGGCTGCAGGCGACCCTCGCGGGCCTCGCGGTCGTAGTGCCGCACGAGCGAGCGGAAGCCGCTGCGGGTGCGCGGCGGGAGCGGGTTCGTCGCCTCCCAGGGGCGCAGCCAGGCGGCGTTCGCGGCGCGCAGCGACTCCCACTCGCTGCGGTCCCGACCGCGCAGGCCGCGCAGGACGACCTCCGAGCCGCTGGGGTCACGCACGGTGAGCGTGCTCGGCCACAGCCCGGCCATCAGTGGTCGCCGCCGCGGATCTGGTCGAGCGCGTGGCCCAGGACGGGCTCGAGCACGGCGAGGCCGTCGCGGACACCGCCGGTCGAGCCCGGCAGGTTGACGACGAGGCAGCGACCCGCCAGGCCCGCGACCCCGCGGGACAGCATCGCGGTCGGCACCCCGGCGGCGACCCCGGCGGCGCGGATCGCCTCGGCGATGCCCGGCACCTCGGCGTCGATGACGCCGCGGGTCTGCTCGGGCGTCAGGTCGTGCGGGGTCAGGCCCGTGCCTCCGGTCGTCAGGACGACGTCGGCCTGCTGCACCGCGCGGGCCAGGGCCGCACCGACCGGGGCGCCGTCGGCGACGACGACCGGGCCCTCGACGACATACCCCCACTGCCTCAGGCGCTCGGCGATGATCGGCCCGCCGCGATCGGCGTAGACGCCCGCGGCCGCCCGCCGCGACGCCGTGATGACGACGGCCCGACGCGCCACCGCCGGCGACCCGGCGTCGGCCGGGCCCGTGTCGCCCGCGGCCTGGCTCGTGTCGCCGGGTGCCCGACTCGTGTCGTCGCGCGCGCTCACGTCGGCTCCTCCACCCAGTCCCCGGAGCGCCCGCCGCTCTTGGCGGTGACGCGCACGTCGGTGATGCGGGCGTGCCGGTCGAGCGCCTTGACCATGTCGATCAGGGCGAGGCCGGCGACGGCGACGCAGGTCAGGGCCTCCATCTCGATGCCGGTGCGGTCGGCGGTGCGCACGGACGCGGCGATGTCGACGCCGTCGTCGGTGACGTCGAGGTCGACCGCGACGGCATGGACGGCGACCGGGTGCGCGAGCGGCACGAGGTCGGGGGTGCGTTTGGCGGCCTGCAGCCCGGCGATCCGGGCGACGGCGAGCGCGTCACCTTTGGGCACCGTGCCGTCACGCAGCGCGGCGACCGCCTCCGGCCCCAGCAGCACGCGCCCGCGGGCCTGCGCGGCCCGGGCCGTCACGGGCTTGGCGCTGACGTCGACCATGTGGGCGGTGCCGTCGGCCCGCACGTGGGTGAGCCGTCGCGCCCCGCTCATGCGCCCCACCCCATCCCGAACGGCCGGTAGGTGAGCACGTCACCGGCCTCGACGCGCGCGACGTCCGCCGGCACGTAGGCGAGCCCGTCGGCGTCGGCGAGCGCCTGCAGCACGTGCGACCCCTGGCCGCCGGCGCTGCGGATCGTCTGCGCGCCCGGCTCGCCACCGAGCAGGACGCGGACGAACTGCGCCCGGTCCGGCGGCGAGCCCCACCCGTCGAGCACCCGCGCCTGCACCGGCGGCGGCGTCGGGTCGGTGCGCCCGGCCATCCTGCGCAGCGCCGGCAGCACGAAGACCTCGCACGACACGAGCGCGCTCACCGGGTTGCCCGGCAGCGTGAAGATCGGCACGCCCCGCTCCCCCAGCAGCCCGAAGCCCTGCGGTTTGCCCGGCTGCATCGCGACCTTGTCGAAGCGGACGGCTCCCCCGCCCTGCGTGCCGAGCCGGCTCAGCGCGGCCTTGACCGCGTCATACGCGCCCATGCTCACGCCGCCGGTCGTGACGATCGCGTCGGCGCCGCCCTCGATGGCGGCGGTCAGCGCCGCGAGCACGGCCTCCTCGGTGTCGGCGACGACCCCGCCGGCGTGGGCGTCGACGCCCGCCTCGCGCAGGGCCGCGGCGAGCATGAGCCCGTTGCTGTCGACGACCTGGCCGTAGCCGGGCACGCTGCCGGGGCTGAGCAATTCGTCCCCGGTCGAGAGGCACACGACCCGCGGCCGGGCGTGGACCGGCAGGCAGCCGCGGCCGACCGCGGCGGCGATCGCGAGGGTGCGCGAGCCCAGGAGCGTGCCGGCGCGCAGCACGACGTCGCCGGCCCGCACGTCCTCACCGGCGCGCCGCAGATGGCGGCCCGGTGCGTCGGCGGCGCGGATCTCGACGTGCTCGACGCCGCCGTCGGTGAGCTCGACGGGCACGATGACCTCGCCGTCGGCCGGCACGGGCGCCCCGGTCATCAGCCGGTAGGCGTGCCCGGGCGGCACGCGCAGGCGGCGGGTGTCACCGGCGGCGATGTCGCCGAGCACGGGCAGGCGCACGGGCGTCTCGGCGACGTCGGCGGCGCGCACGACATACCCGTCCATCGCGGAGTTGTCGAAGCCCGGCAGCGGCACGAGCGCGGTGACGTCGGCCGCCAGCACGCACCCGTCGGCCTGGGTGACCGGCACCTGCACGACGGGCCCGACGCGCACGGCGGCCAGGATCGCGTCGCGATGCGCCTCGACGGGGATCATCGGGTCTCCTCCCGGCGGCTGCCTGGCCGGTGACTGGCTGACGTGCGATGGAGCTGACTGACTGAGCTGACCGAGCTGATGACGCGCGAACGACCGGGCGGACTGCGCACCCGAGCCGACCACG
>JAVTVZ010000044.1:4870-6859 GCA_032229625.1 Dermatophilaceae bacterium
ACCGAGCTGATGACGCGCGAACGACCGGGCGGACTGCGCACCCGAGCCGACCACGCGCCGACCGGCGACGCCCGGAGTGCACGAGCACCGTCAGCGACGCGCGGATCTGCGTGGGGTCACTGTATCCGCCGAGGCCCCGCGCAGGCCCTCCCCAGGTCGGGCAGTGACCGTCGAGAGGAGGCCGGACCCCTCCGCGCCGCCCCGCTCGCCCCGCGCGCCGCGTCAGGCCGCTCGGTCGGGCACGCGCGCGACGACGAAGATCCGCCGGAAGGGCAGCGTCACGGCCCCGCTGTGCGGATCGACGGGGTAGGCGCTCGCCAGCCGCTCCTGATAGTCGGCCGCGAACTGCGCGCGCAGCGGCTCGGGCAGCGCCTGCAGCGTCGGGCGCGCGCCGGTGCCCGACACCCACGTAAAGACCGGGTCGGGGCCGCGCAGCTGATGCAGGTAGGTCGTCTCCCACGCGTCGACCTCGCAGCCGAGCGCGACGAGCGCGGCCAGATAGGTCGCCGCGTCGTGACTCGAGGGCACGGCCACGCCGGCGAGATGCTCGGCGTAGCGCGGCTGCGCGGCGAGCTCGGCGCGGATCGTGTGGCTCGGCTCGGCGAAGTTGCCCGGCACCTGGAAGGCGAACCAGCCGCCGGGGCGCACGTGCCCGACGAGCCGGCCCAGCAGGTCGAGGTGGTCGGGGAGCCACTGCAGGGTCGCGTGGGAGATGAGCACGTCGACCTCGCCGGGCACCGGGGGCGCCCAGTCGCGCAGGTCCTCGACCGAGTAGGCCGGTCCGGGGTGGTCGGCCCGCGCGCGGGCGATCATCTCGGGGCTGGAATCCACGCCCAGCACGCGCGCCCGCGGCCACCGCCGCGTGAGCAGCTCGGTGAGATTGCCCGGCCCGCAGCCGAGATCGACGACGAGCGTCGGGTCGCCGGCGGCGACGCGCGCGAGCAGATCGCCGAAGGGCCGCCCCCGCTCGTCGGCGAAGGTCAGGTATCGCGCCGGATCCCAGCGATGCGAGCGCAGGGCGGCGTCGGCCTCGTCGTGTGTCATGCGTGGCTCCTTCGTCTCCGCGGGGTCGCTTGCATCCCGGCACCGACGTCGTGTCGGCGCCGACGTCGGCATCGTCCCGAGCATTTATCTCGATGTCAAGATACTTGACGAAGGGCGCTCCTTCTCGGGCACACTGCCGCCATGACCGACCACGCCCCCGACGCGCCGGACCCGCAGGCCGCGCCGGACTCGCAGGCCGCGCCGGACCCGCAGGCAGCGCCGGACCCGCAGGCCGCACAGGCCGCGAAGGCGCAGCGGCGACGCGACCTGCGCCGTAGCCGCCGCGATCGGGCCGCAGCGACCTCGCCGCAGGCGCGCGCAGCCGCCGCGGAGGCGCTGAGCGGCCACGCCATCGCCTACCTCGCGGGGCGCGGGGCCCGCCGGGTCGCGGCCTTCGACGCCCTGCCCACCGAGGTGCCGACGCGGCGCCTGCTCGACGACCTCGTCGCGGCCGGATACGTCGTGCTCGTCCCCGTCCTGCTCGCCGACAAGGACCTCGACTGGCAGGAATGGCCCGCGCCGCACACCCCGCACCTGGGCTTGACGGCCGTCGCCACCTGCGACGTCGTGCTCGTGCCCGCCCTGGCCGTCGACCGCGACGGGCGACGCCTCGGCCAGGGCGGCGGCAGCTACGACCGCGCTCTGCCGCGACGCGCACCCGGGGCACCCGTCGTGGCGCTCGTCGCCGACGAGGAGTATGTCGACGGCCCGCTGCCCGTCGACGCCCACGACTGCCCCGTCGACGCGGTGCTCACCCCGAGCGACGGGCTGCGGCACCTGCCGGCACCCCGCTGACCACGCTGACCGAACCGCTGACCGAACCGCTGACCGAACCGCTGACCGCACCGCTGACCGCACCGCTGACCGCACCGCCGCTCACGACGCGCGCGCCCCGGTGACCGCGCCGTGAGGACCGGAGACGGCCAGTGCGTGGAAGGCTCTCCC
>JAVTVZ010000044.1:6959-11193 GCA_032229625.1 Dermatophilaceae bacterium
CCCCGGTGACCGCGCCGTGAGGACCGGAGACGGCCAGTGCGTGGAAGGCTCTCCCGCTCGGGCGCCCTGGCCTGGGATGATGCCCACGGCAAGACACGTGACCGCACGGGACGCGACGGGTCCGCCGGGCGGCCGCCGAGCCGTCCGCCGATCGCCGCAGGGACGGGGAACAGCTGGTGGACACCGCGGGCTCGATCACGGTCGAGGATCTGGGCACAGTGCTGGTCGTCGTCGCCGGTGTGCTCATCGTCGCGGTCGCCGCCGTGCGCCTGGCCGTCCGCACCGGGATGCCGTCGCTGCTGGTCTACCTGCTGCTCGGGCTGCTGCTCGGCGAGGGCGGCCTCGGCATCGCCTACGAGCAGGTCAGCCTCAGCCTCGTCCTGGGCTATGTCGCGCTCATCCTCATCCTCGCCGAGGGTGGCCTGACGACGTCGTGGACGACGGTCCGCGGGGCGATCGCGCCCGCCGCCGTGCTCGCGACCGTCGGCGTGTGCGTCTCGATCGCGGTCGTCGGCACCGCGGCCCACTTCCTCTACGGGCTGGGCTGGGAGGTCTCGCTGCTCATCGCGGCGATCGTGTCGTCCACCGACGCCGCCGCGGTTTTCTCCGTGCTGCGCGACGTGCGGCCCAACGCCCGGGTCGGCGGCATCCTCGAGGCCGAGTCCGGCTTCAACGACGCCCCCGTCGTGCTCATCGTCGTCGTCCTCGCCGAGCGACTCATCGGCGGCGAGTCGTCCGCGCCGCTGCTGCTCATGCCCGTCATCGTGCTCGCCGAGCTCGCCGGCGGCGCCGTCATCGGCCTGGCGATCGGCTACCTGGGCGCGCGGGTCATGCGTCGCCTCGGCTCGT
The DNA here is from genome assembly GCA_032229625.1 of Dermatophilaceae bacterium. Classification (GTDB taxonomy): domain Bacteria; phylum Actinomycetota; class Actinomycetes; order Actinomycetales; family Dermatophilaceae; genus Kineosphaera. The sequence continues at coordinate 7,809 of JAVTVZ010000044.1, forward strand.
CGGCCTCGGGCCTCTTCCCCATCGGCGTGCTCGCGTGGATCGGCCTGTCCTACGGCGCGGCGACCATGACCCACACCAGCGGATTCATCGCCGTCTATCTGTGTGCGCTCGTGCTCGGCAACGTGCCGCTGCCGCACCGCGCGACGACCCGCGGCTTCGCCCAGGCCATGGGGTGGCTCGCGCAGATCGGCCTCTTCGTCATGCTCGGCCTGCTCGTCTCCCCCAACCAGCTCGGCGGGCAGATCGTGCCGGCCATCGTCATCGGCCTCGTGCTGCTGCTGGTCGCGCGGCCGCTGTCGGTGCTGACGACGATGACGTGGTTCAAGGTGCCGCTGCGCGACCAGATCTTCCTGTCCTGGGCCGGGCTGCGCGGCGCCGTGCCCATCGTGCTCGCGACGATGCCGATCGTCATGGGCGCCACCGGGCTGACGTGGATCTTCAACCTCGTCTTCGTGCTCGTCGTCGTCTTCACGCTCGTGCAGGCCCCGACGATGCCGCTGCTGGCGCGGTGGCTCGGCGTCGTCGACGACGAGCAGTCCCGCAACCTCGACATCGAATCCACGCCGCTGGACGAGGTCGGCGCCGACCTGCTCGAGGTGCGCATCGGCGAGGGCTCCCGCCTGCACGGCGTGGAGATCGTCGAGCTGCGCCTGCCCACCGGCTCCGACGTCTCACTCGTCGTGCGCGACAACTCCCCCTTCGTGCCCAGCCCGCACACCGTGCTGCGCCACCGCGACTCCCTGCTGCTCGTCGTCCCCTTCGCGCTGCGCGACATCGTCGACCGCCGCCTGCACGACGTCGACCGCAGCGGCCGCCTCGCCGGCTGGGGGCCCGCGCAGCGCCCCGACCTCGAGGCCTGAGCGCGACCCGGCACGTAGGATCGGCGCTCGTGTCCGCCGCCCTCGCTCCCGACGTCCGGCTCTTCGTCGCCGGCTTCCGCCGCGAGAGCGCCTACCGCGCAGCGATGCTCGCGGGCCTGGCGGCCAACAGCGTCTTCGGCTTCATCCGCGTCGCGGTCTTCGGGGCGGTCGTCGCCGGGGCGGCCGGCACGAGCGGGACACTCGCCGGCTATACGACGGCCACGATCGTCACCTACACGTGGCTGAGCCAGGCGCTCATCGGGCCGCTGCGGCTCTGGGAGACCGGCGCGCTGGCCGAGCGGCTGCGCACCGGCGACATCGCCGTCGACCTCACCCGGCCGCTCTCGCTGCTGCGCCTGCACCTCGGCGAGGACCTCGGCCGGTGCACCGCGACGATCATCCCGCGCAGCCTGCCGATCCTGCTCGTCGCGGCCGTGACCACCGGCCTGACGCTGCCGGGCGACCCGGCGCTGCGCGCGCTCGGCGCCCTCTCGATCGCGGTCGCCGTGCTCGTCTCGGCGCTGAGCCGCTACACGCTGCAGCTCCTCGGCTTCTGGATCATCGAGTTGCGCGGCGTCCGGTCCCTCTACCAGGGGCTGGCGGGGCTGCTCGCCGGGCTCGTCGTGCCCGTGCCGCTCATGCCGGACTGGCTGGCGACAGCGGCGTGGGCCACGCCCTTCCCGGCGATGATGCAGATCCCCGCCGACCTGCTCGGCGGTCGCGTCAGCGGCGCGGGCGCCGCCGCGCTCGCCGTCGGGATCCAACTCGCCTGGGTCGCCGGCCTGCTCGCGCTCGCGTCCGCACTGACCGTCGCCGGGCGGCGCCGGCTCGTCGTGCAGGGCGGCTGATGGCCGGCCCGATGCTCTCCCGTCACGCGCTCTCCCGGCACGCGCTCCCCCGGCCCACGCTCCCGCGGCCCAATCTGCACGCCTACCGGGTGATCCTGGGCTCGCGGCTGCGCAGCCAGCGCGTCTACCGCGTCTCGTTCGCCACCGAGGTCGCGGCGAGCCTGCTCTTCGGGCTCATCGAATTCGCCGAGGTGTGGGTCGTCTTCGGCCACGTCACGAGCCTCGGCGGCCTGACCTTCGCCCAGATCCTGCTGCTCTTCGGGCTCGCGCACGTCGGGTATGCCGTGTCGCAGATCCTCGTCGGGCACGTCGACTCCCTGCCGACCTACCTGCGCGCCGGCACCCTCGACACCTTCTGCGTGCGGCCCCTGTCGCTGCTCGGGCAGCTGCTGACCAGCGACCTGCAGCTGCGGCGGCTCGGCTGGGGCGCCGTCGGTGTCGGCGCCCTCGTCGCGGGGCTGCTCGCCAACGACATCGCCTGGTCGCCGGGCCGCGTCGCACTGCTCGCCCTCGCGCTGACCAGCAGCGTCGCGATCTTCAGCGGGATCTTCGTGTGGGCGGCGGCGCTGCAGTTCTGGCTCCTGGACGGCGCCGAGGTGACGAACGCCTTCACCTACGGCGGCCGGTATGCCTCGCAGCAGCCCACGTCGATCCTGCCCTGGCCGCTCGTGGTGACCTTCGCGCTCGCCGTGCCCGTCGCCTTCACCGGCTATGTGCCGACGCTCGCGCTGCTCGGGTTGCCCGCGCCGGCGACGTATCCGTGGCTGCAGCCCACGCTGGCGTGGGCCGGGCCGCTCGTCGCGGCCTGGGCGTGGCTCGTCGCGCTCGGGCTCTGGCGGCTCGGCGCTCGGCACTATCACGGAGGCGGCGGATGACCCCGATCCTGACGTGCGAGGCCCTGACCAGGGACTTCACGCGCCGCGACCGGAGGCTGCGGCGCGTGCGCACCCGCGCCCTCGACGGCCTGGACGTGCGGATCGAGCCCGGCGAATCGGTCGGCTACATCGGCGCGAACGGCGCCGGCAAGTCGACGACCATCAAACTCGCCACCGGGGTGCTGCGGCCGACGTCGGGCGTCGTGCGGACCTGCGGGCTCGACCCGCTCGCCCGACGCGTCGAGCTGGCGCGGCGGATCGGGGTCGTCTTCGGGCAGCGCAGCGGCCTGTGGTGGGACCTGCCGGCCCGCGAATCCTTCACGATCCTCGGCGCCATCCACCGCCTCGACGGCGCCGAACTGCGCTCCCGCACCGCCGAACTCGTCGACCGGCTCGACCTCGGGACCTTCCTGGACACGCCGGTGCGCCAGCTCTCGCTCGGGCAGCGGATGCGCACCGAGATCGCCGCCTCCCTGCTGCACACCCCCGAGCTGCTCGTGCTCGACGAGCCGACGATCGGCCTCGACGTGCTCGTCAAGGCGCGGCTGCGCGACTTCCTCGTCGAGCAGCGCCGCGAGCGCGGCACCACCCTGCTGCTGACGACCCACGACATGGGCGACGTCGAGCGCCTGTGCGACCGCATCCTGCTCGTCGACGCCGGCCGGCTCGTCTACGACGGCGACCTGCCCGGGCTCGCCCGCCGCGTCGGGGCCCGGCGCGTGCTCGTCGTCGACCTCACCGCGCCGCTGCCCCGACTGCCGGTGCTGCGCGGCGCCGGTGGGCGCCCGCTGCCCGTGACCGG
>JAVTVZ010000044.1:11293-14991 GCA_032229625.1 Dermatophilaceae bacterium
GCGGGTCGTGGTCGGGCGGCCGGCCTGCGGGAATCCCCTAGACTCGCGGGGAGTTGTCCCACGCGTGCCGTCGCACCTGCGGCGGTGCCGCTGCCTTCTTGCGATCATCCTTCTTACGATCATCGGCGGCCACGTCGGCCGCCCGCCGGAGAGCCCATGCCCACGTATGCCTACGCCTGCACCGAGTGCGGGCACCACTTCGAGATCGTCCAGTCCTTCAGCGACGACTCCCTGACCGTCTGCCCGGAGTGCTCCGGCCGGCTGCGCAAGCTCTTCAACGCGGTCGGCGTCGTCTTCAAGGGGTCGGGCTTCTATCGCAACGACTCTCGCGCCGGTGCGAAGTCCTCCGGCAGCTCGGCCTCCGGCAGCGCGGCGTCGGGCAATGGCGGCTCGGGCAGCTCGGGCGGCGCGTCGGAGGCGAGCTCGAGCGGTGGGTCCGGGTCGTCGTCCTCGGCGAAGAGCGCGTCGTCGGGCTCCTCCTCGTCCGGGTCGGGCTCGTCCGGGTCGGGCTCCTCGACATCGTCGGCCGCGAGCTGACCCGCGGCTCCGGGCGCGCTGTCCACAGGCCCACCACCGCGTAGGTCGTCGCCCCCAGGCTCGGGCCGCGCCAGGCCCGTCGCGCCGCCGTGACGCCTAGGGTCGGGCCCATGGCTACGGACATGATCACCCACGTCGGCGACCCGCACGCGCGCGCCGCGGTCGGCGTCATCGGCGGCTCCGGCTTCTACTCGCTCTTCGACGACGCCCGCAGCGTCGAGGTCTACACGCCCTTCGGCGCGCCCAGCGACCCGCCGGTCGTCGCCGACGTCGACGGCGTGCCCATCGCGTTCCTGCCCCGGCACGGCGTCGGGCACCGCTACCCGCCGCACCGCGTCAACTACCGCGCCAACCTGTGGGCGCTGCGCGCGCTCGGCGTGCGCCAGATCGTCGCGCCCTGCGCCGTCGGGTCGATGGTGCCCGAGCACGGGCCCGGCACGATCGTGGTGCCCGACCAGATCATCGACCGGACCTCCGGGCGGCCGCACACCGTCTACGAGCGGGAGGGCGAGGTGGTGCACGCATCGTTCGCGGACCCCTACTGCCCGCGGGGGCGGCGGACCGCGCTGGCCGCGGCCGGCGCGCACTCCGACTCGGCGGCCGGGCAGCAGGTCGTCGACGGCGGCACGCTCGTCGTCATCAACGGGCCGCGGTTCTCCACGCGCGCCGAGTCGCAGTGGCATCGCAGCGCCGGCGGCACGATCGTGGGGATGACGACGATGCCCGAGGCGTCGCTGGCCCGCGAGCTGGAGATGTGTTTCACGACCGTCGCGCTGGTCACCGACCACGACGCGGGCGTCGACGCGGACGACGCGGTGTCGCACGCGAGCGTGCTCGAGCTCTTCGCCCAGCACATGACCCGCGTCAAGCAGGTCGTCGCCGACACCGCGACGGCCCTGGCCGCCGACCCCGCCGCGCAGGCGCAGGCCTGCCCGTGCCGACACGCGCTGGACGGCATCGAGCTGCCCTTCGCGCTGCCGCAGTGATGGCCTCCCAGACGTGGAGCGCGTCGGCCGGCGCGGGATCGTCGCGCTCGCGGGGGCCGCTCGGCCTCCTGGCCCGCACCTCCGGTAGCGCGAAGCGCCCCGCTGTCGACCGCCCCGTCGCCGCCCGGTCGGCTCCGCGCGGCGGCCGGCGCGGCGCGTGGCGCCGCTCGCAGACCCGGCGCGTCGCGGCCGCGGTGCTGCTCGGGGCCGGGGTGTGGAGCGCGATCACGGCCTTCGCACCGAGTGAGCCGCCGCGCGAGCGGGCGGTCGCCGCGGCCGACGACCTGTCGGCGGGGCACGTGCTGACCGCGTCGGACCTCACGCTGGTGCCGGTGGACCCGGCGGCGGCCCCGGCGAGTCGCCTCGCCGACGTCGCCGCGGGCGTCGGGCAGACCCTCGCCGCGCCGCTGGAGCGCGGGGAGATCGTCACGGCGCCGCGGTTGCGGCCCGCGACGGCGCTGGCCGGGCTGCCGCTCGGTGAGCGGGCCGTGCACGTGCCCCTGTCGGACAAGGGCGCGCTGCCTCTCGTGCGCCCCGGTGATCGGGTGGATGTCGTCGCAGTCGCGACGGGGCAGTCGGTCGGCGCGGGGCTGCTCGTGCTGTCGGTCGATCAGAGCGTCGACGGCGGGTCAGGGGTCGGTGGTGGTGGCGGCGAGGCCGCGGGTGGGCTCGTGCTCGCGGTGCCGCCCAGCGATGTGGGTCGGCTCGTCGCCGCGGCCGGGTCCGGGGGCGGCGACGGCGTGCAGCTCGCACTGCGGCCCGCTCCGGCGCGCGCCTAGCCCGCGCGTTGCCCGCACAGCCCGCGGCTTGCCCACACAGTGCGGCCGGAGAGCGAGGTGACGGGCGCTTTTCGACATACCGGGCAAATCGGTGCGTGGTGAGTTAATCCGGTCGGGTGAGTTATCACATGTCCACCGGGATCGCCGCCTGACGTGTCGGCGCAGCGCGGCGGCGGACCTATGCTCGTCCGGGGCGTGTGCGAGGCCGAACTGTGCTGGCCACCCGCACCACTTCGTATCGGATCTGTCGGAAGGCACCATTCATGTTGCAAGGCTTCAAGGACTTCATCCTTCGGGGCAACGTCATCGAGCTCGCCGTCGCGGTCGTCGTCGGCTCCGCGTTCCAGAAGGTCGTCGACACCTTCGTATCCGCGATCGTGGAGCCGCTGGTCAACGCGGCCGGCAGCCCGGAGTCCGCCGGTCTGGGATTCTCGATCCGCAGCGACACCGCCGAGATGGCCAAGAGCACGTTCGTCAACTTCTCGACGATCATCAACGCGCTCATCGTCTTCGTCATCACGGCTGCGGTCGTCTACTTCATCTTCGTCCTGCCGATGAACAAGCTCGCCGAGCGTCGCGCCCGCGGCGTCGAGCCGGAGCCGGTCGCCGTCTCCGAAGAGGTCGCCCTGCTGCAGGAGATCCGCGACGAGCTGCGCGCCACGCGCTCCTGATCTGCGGTCGGCGGCCCGCCCACGGCCCGCCACCCACGAATGCCCGGTGCTCCCTGTGAGCACCGGGCATTCGTCCTGAGTTGGGTCACATGGCTCAGTGCCGTGGACACGGGGTCTGGAGCTTGTGGATGAGTTCGTCCTCTCCTGGTTGTCGGGCGGATCGCGCCGGCGCGCGAAAGGCGGCGCAGGCGGAACCGACCCGAACAGCCGGCGTCCACTGACGCAACGGAGCAGCGGCAGGACCCCGCGGGAGACGAGCAGGGCACCGCGTCCCAGCCCGGGCGCTGCGCCCGCCGCCCTGACCCGACGTCGGGGCACTTCCGGACACCTAGAGGCAGTCGCGGTCACCTCGTGGCGCTCAGGAGCGACACCACGTGACCGCACGCGCCCCGACCTGACAGCAAGTGCCCCCACGTCAGCGCGCACGAGACACCAGCAACGCAGCCGACGCCGACGGCCGAAGTCACCGCCGACGCCGACGCCCACCGCCGCGCCCACGACCCCCCGCCCCCACGTCGGGGCACTTCCGGACACCTGCGCGCAGTCACAGCCACCTCGTGTCGCTCAGGAGCGACACCACGTGACCGGAAGCGCCCCGACCTGACAGCAAGTGCCCCCACGTCGGGGCACTTCCGGACACCTGTGGGCAGTCACGGGCACGGCAGGCCGTCGCGGGCGCGGCGGGCCGCTCGACCGCGGGCGCGGCGGGCCGCTCGACCGCGGGC
>JAVTVZ010000045.1:0-3380 GCA_032229625.1 Dermatophilaceae bacterium
CTGCGTGGATCGGGCCTGCGTGGATCGGGACTGCGCGTATCGGTCCCGCGCCCGTCGTGCCCGGTCGTGTCGGAGCCGCGGCCCTGCGGACGTCGCCCCACACCGGGGGCCTCCCCCGACGCCGGGCTCTGCGCAGCCCCATCCGCAGACCCCTGCGCCGACCTCGCTGCGTGCTGAGGTCGGGTGTCGGCGCCCTGCCCGCGGTCACGCGCGTCGCCGTCGACCACCGGCGTCTGCGCAGCGGCCGCGCCCTGACCCGCGCCCCGAGCTGCCTGCCTACCGGCACCGGCGAGGGGCGCCCCGCCGCCCTGCTCGGCACCGTCAGGCCCGACGACACCGTCATCGGCGCCCGGCACGTCATCGGCGCGGCGGGCGGCGGGACCCGCACCCGCGCCTCCCCTCGGGTCGTCCGCCTCGACCGCCTCGATGTCCGCGGCATCCGCGGTTCGCATCTGCACAGAGGAGTGTGCCGTGTCGCCCCCCGGGGCCTGCGCGGCGGCGCCGCGCGGACCGCGGACGGCCGATCCCGGATACGGCTGCCCGGGGGCACTGCCGTCGGAGAGATCGAGCCGGCGCTCCATCCGGTCGACGCGCGCGACGAGACCGCGCTCGCCGGCACTGCCGGGCAGCAGCAACCGGGCGCAGATCAGCTCGAGCTGGAGTCGTGGCGACGTCGCGCCGGTCATCTCGGTGAGCCCGGCGTTGACGACGTCGGCGGCGTGCGACAGCTCTCCCGGCCCGAAGGCGGAGGCCTGCAGCCGCAGCCGGTCGAGCTGATCGTCGGGCAGCCCGCGGAACATCGCCGACACGTCGCCGCCGGACGAGCCGACGGCCGCGACGACGATGAGGTCACGCAGCCGCTCCAGCAGATCCTCGACGAAGCGCCGCGGATCCTGCCCCGTCTCGATCGTCCGGTCGACCTGGCGGAAGACCGCCGCGCCGTCACGGGCCGCCAGCGCATCGACCGTCGCGTCCAGCAGCTCGGTCTCGGTGAAGCCGAGCAGGGCGGCGGCCCCGGCATACGTCAATCCCTGCTCGCTCGACCCGGCGATCAGCTGGTCGAGCACCGACAGGGAGTCACGGACCGAGCCGCCGCCGGCCCGCACGACGAACGACAGCACGCCCGGCTCGACGGCGACCTCCTCGGCGTCGCACAGCTCCGCGAGGTAGTCCGTGAGCCGCGCGGGCGGCACGAGCCGGAACGGGTAGTGGTGCGTGCGCGAGCGGATGGTGCCGATGACCTTCTCCGGCTCGGTCGTCGCGAAGACGAACTTCACGTGCTCCGGCGGCTCCTCGACGATCTTGAGCAGGGCGTTGAAGCCCTGCGGCGTCACCATGTGCGCCTCGTCGATGATGTAGATCTTGAAGCGGGACTGCGCCGGACCGTAGGACGCCTTCTCCCGCAGGTCACGCGCGTCGTCGACGCCGCCGTGGCTGGCCGCGTCGATCTCGATGACGTCGACCGAGCCGGCCCCGCCGCGGGCCAGCGCCACGCACGAGTCGCACTCCCCGCACGGTGTCGGCGTCGGCCCCTGCGCGCAATTGAGGCAGCGCGCCAGGATCCGCGCGCTCGTCGTCTTGCCGCAGCCGCGCGGACCGCTGAACAGGTAGGCGTGATTGACCCGCCCCGTGCGCAACGCCTGCGCGAGCGGACCTGTCACGTGCTCCTGCCCGATGACGTCGTCGAACGTCTGCGGCCGGTAGCGCCTGTAGAGCGCCGTCGCGCTGCCTGCCCCGCCCTCGAGTGCCATACGCCAGACCCTAGACGGGACCTCCGACAAGGTTCGCCCCCTCGTCCACCACCCGACCGGCCGCGGCGGCCCGCTCGGCCGACGTGGGGGCACTTCCTGACATCAGGGGGCGCTTCGGGTCACGTGGGGTCGCTCCGGAGCGACCCCACGTGACCGAAAGTGCCCCCCGCCTGGCTGAAAGTGCCCCCGCCTGACTGGAAGTGCCCCCACGTGGCTGGGAGTGCCCCGACGTCGGACCGAGCCGAGCCGGGGTCGGCGACCGGCGACTCCGGGCGCATCTCCTGACGGCCGACGCCGGGGGGTGAGGGCATGACGGTCGGCCGCGCCGGCGGAGCGAGGGACTCCCGGCCCCTGCGACGGAGCACGATTCGGGCATCATGGCTCGGAGAAGGCGCCCTCGCCGGGCAGCTCACCGCGCGCCGGCCGGGGCCGATCACCCGCCCGAGAGGACCCGACGATGTCGAGCGCAGCCGACCAGCCCACCGCCTACCGAGCGATCGTCATGGGCGTCTCGGGCAGCGGCAAGAGCACTCTCGGCGAGGCGCTCGCCCAGCGTCTGGGCCTCCCCTTCGCCGACGCCGACGACTTCCACCCCCCGGCCAACGTCGCCAAGATGAGCGAGGGCATCCCCCTGACCGACGCCGACCGGGAGCCGTGGCTGGCCGTCGTCGGGCAGTGGCTCGCCGACCACCCGCAGGGCGCGATCATCACGTGCTCGGCGCTCAAGCACGCCTACCGCGACACGCTGCGCAGCTTCGTGCCCGGCGTGCCCTTCATCCACCCGTACGGCAAGGCGTCGCTCGTGCTCGAGCGCATGACGGTCCGCTCGGCGACGACGGACCACTTCATGCCGGTGAGCCTCGTGGAGTCGCAGTACGCGACGTTGGAGCCACTGGAGGACGACGAGGCCGGGGTGACGCTCGATCTGCGGCGCTCGGTCGACGAGCTCGTCGACGACGCGATCGGCTACCTGCAGGGCCGACGCGGGCACAGTCACCTGTAGGTCGACACGGCCGGTAGTCCGACACGGCCGGTAGGTCGACACGGCCGGTCCGTCGGTGCGCCACACCTGCACCCCGCCGACACCCGCCACGCCTGACCGCGGGGCAGGCGACGACACGGGCGGGAGCGGCCGCCTCAGGGCAGCAAAGGACCCCCCGCGCACCTGGAAGAGCTCCCCTACCCTTGCTGCATTCCTGCCCTGGGGGAGTTCGGAGAGGTACCACCACACGGGGGGTCTGGCGTCACTCTACTGCACCGCCTCGGCCACTCGTCGAGCCCCCGGCGGCACCCCGGGCGTGCGGCGGCGGCACCCCCGGGCACCGCGGCGGCAGCACGGCGGCTGCACGACGGCAGCACGGCGGCAGACTGCCCGCGGTGACCTCACCGGACGTCGGCGGGCGGGGCGATTGGGTCGGGGCGGGGGCGCTCAGGTACGATCTCCGGCGGAGGATTCGCATAGTGGCCTAGTGCGCACGATTGGAAATCGTGTTGGGTTAATCACCCTCAGGGGTTCAAATCCCCTATCCTCCGCCAGCACCCACGAGAGGGTGGCCCGCGTCGCCGGGCCACCCTCTCGTCGCGTCCGCCTCTCGTCGCGTCCGCCTCTCGTCGCGTCCGCCTCTCGTC
>JAVTVZ010000045.1:3480-14896 GCA_032229625.1 Dermatophilaceae bacterium
TCTCGTCGCGTCCGCCTCTCGTCGCGTCCGCCTCTCGTCGCGTCCGCCTCTCGTCGCGTCCGCCTCTCGTCACGTCCGCCCCTCCTCACGGCCGAATCACGCCGCCGCGCGCTGCGCTCACCCCGCGCACCGCCGGCCCCCCCGGGCCGCCGGCCCCCGCGCCGCCGGCCCACGCGTTCCTCGCCCACGCGCAACCCGCCAGGGCCGGTCGCCCTGCGCGGCGCTCGCGGAGCCCCGGCCCGGCTGGCACGATGGCGGCCATGCTCAGCGTCGCCCTCGCCCGTGCCCTCGCCGCCGCGGGCGTGCTCTGGCAGCCGCAGCCCGGTGACCGCTTCGTCATCGACGAGGAGCAGCTCATCGGCGACGTCTTCTGGATCAGCGACCTGACGATCGAGCTGCACCATTACGGCGACGCGAGCGTGCTCGGCTTCAACGGCACGACGGAGTGGGCGCTCGACAGCGTCGATCTGGGGCGCACGCTGTGGCTGCCGCGCGAGGATCAGCTGCGCGAGCTGCTCGGCGACCGGCTCGTCGCGCTGCACCGCGACGGCGATCGGTGGCGCGTCGTCGCCCGCCACGTCGGCGGCGCGAGCGACGCCACGCATGCCACGGACTCCGCCGACGGCACGGATGCCACCCACGCCACCCACGCCACTGACGCGACCGACGCCGCCAGCGCGCCCGCGGACGTCGAGATCACCGACCCCGACGTCGAGATCGCCTACGCGACAGCGCTGCTCACCCTCATCGGCGGCTGATCGCGGCTACGCGGGCGACGGCTCGTCCCAGCGCGGGGGACACTGCGACCCCGCGGCATACTCCTCCAGCGGCACGTCGCCGGCCCGCCACGCGGCGACGACCGGCTCGACGATCCGCCAGCACTCTTCGGCCATGTCGCCGCGCACCGACAGGATCGGGTCGCCGTCCATGATGTGCGCGAGGATCTCGCCGTAGGGGCGCAGAGTGCTCGGGCCGAGGTCGGCGCTCATCGTGGTGCGCTCGAGGGAGAAGACGTCGCCCTCGCCGTTCGTCGTGATCTCGAGGGTGACGCGCTCGGGGTTCATGTCGATGACGAGCCGGTCGCCCAGCGGCGGCCGCGGGGAGAAGCCGGCGGGCAGGTGGTTGACGGGCCGGAACTGCACGACGATCTGGCGGCGGCCGTGGCCGACGGCCTTGCCGCTGCGCAGCGTGAAGGGCACACCGGCCCAGCGCGCGTTCGCGATGCCGACGGTCACCTCGGCGAGCGTCTCGGTGCCGCGGCTCGCGTCGACGCCCGGCTCGGCGACGTAGTCGAGGATGTCGCGCCCGTCGATCTGCCCGGCCGTGTAGCGCGCCCGCCGCGACGAGCCCCGCGGGTCGTCGCCCCACAGGCGCATGGCCCGCAGCACGTGGATGAGCAGGTCGCGGAACTCCAGGGAGTCGATGCGGGCCGGGTCCTCCATCGCGACGAGCGCGCAGACGAGCAGCAGGTGACTCTGGATCATGTCGGCGAGCGCACCCGCCTTGTCGTAGTAGCCCGCTCGCCCCTCGAGCGCAAGCGTCTCGTCGAAGGCGATCTCGACGCATTCGATGTGCGTCGCGTTCCACACGGGCTGGAAGATCCGGTTCGCGAAGCGGAAGCCGAGGAGGTTGAGCACCGAGCCCTTGCCGAGGAAGTGGTCGATGCGGAAGATCTGGCTCTCGTCGGCGAAGCGGTGCAGCACCTGGTTGAGCTGCTGCGCGCTGCTCAGGTCGGTGCCGAACGGCTTCTCGAGCCCGAAGCGCCACGTCGCCGGCAGGTCCATCGACGCCAGCAGCACGCAGATCTGCGCGGTCACCGCGGGCGGCAGCGCGAAATACAGGACGACGACACCGTCGCCGAGACAGGTCAGGAACGACTCGAGCGCGCCCGCGTCGAGCAGATCCACCTGCTCGTAGCGCGAACGGCCCGCCACCCGCTGCGCGACCTGCGGCGACGCCCCGCCCTCGCAGAGCCGGTCACGCACGAGCTCGCGCCACGTCGCCTCGTCCTGGGCATCGACCGCCGCCCCGACGAGCTCGACGTCGCGCTCGGGCTCGGCCGCGAGCAGCGTGCCGAGCCCCGGCAGCAGGAGCCGCTGCGTGAGGTCGCCGGAGGCGCCGAGGATGACGAGGGTGACCTGCTCCGACATGCATTCCTCCAGATGGATGAGCCGATGCCACCGGCTGTTCGTCCGCCCACGCTAGCGGCCCTCACTCGGCTCACCCGACTGACCGCGCTCCAGGCGCGGGCGCGCACCCACGGGGGTGGGCAGCCGTGCCTGGAGCGCGGTCAGTACTGCGGCCGGCGTGGTCAGAGCGGCCAGTCGTGCGGCGGCAGAGTGCCTACCGGCGCCGGCGGGCGGTGCCGAAGACGCTGCGGGTGATCTCGCGGCCGATGGCCGTGCCGGCGCTGCGCAGCATGGAGCGGAACATCGTCGATCCGACGACCTGCTCGACGAGGCCCGGATCCTCCTTCTGCGCGCGCGGGGGCGGTGCGGCGCGGGGCGCCGGCTCGGGAGCGCTCGGGGTCGGCGCCGGCGCGGCGGGCTCGGGGGCCTGCTGCAGCCGCGCGGTGAGCATCTCGTAGGCGGACTCGCGGTCGATCGCCTCGGCGTACTTGCTGTGCAACGACGAGCCCTGCACGGCCGACGTCAGCGCGGCGGCGTCGATCGGGCCCATGAGCGACTGCGGCGCCCGCATCCGCGTCCACGCCACGGGCGTCGGGGCGCCGCGCTCGGAGAGCACGGTGACGACGGCCTCGCCGGTGCCGAGCTGGGTGAGCAGCTCCTCGAGGTCGTAGTCGCTCTTGGGGAAGGTCTTGACCGTCGCCTTGAGCGCCTTCGCGTCCTCCGGGGTGAAGGCGCGCAGCGCGTGCTGGACCCGGTTGCCGAGCTGGCCGAGCACCCCGGCCGGCACGTCGCGGGGGGTCTGGGTGACGAAGAAGACGCCGACGCCCTTGGAGCGGATGAGCCGCACCGTCTGCTCGATCTGGTCGAGGAAGTCCTTGCTCGCGTCGTCGAAGAGCAGGTGCGCCTCGTCGAAGAAGAAGACGAGCTTGGGCTTGTCGACGTCGCCGACCTCGGGCAGGTCGTGGAAGAGGTCGGCGAGCAGCCACATGAGGAAGGTCGAGAAGACCTTGGGCCGGTCCTGCACCGCCGGCAGCTCCAGGCACGAGATGACGCCGAGGCCATCGGGTGAGGTGCGCAGCAGGTCGGCGGTGTCGAGCTCGGGCTCGCCGAAGAAGACGTCGGCGCCCTGGTCGGAGAAGGTGATGAGCTGGCGCAGGATGACCCCGGCCGTCGCCGAGGACAACCCGCCGAGCTCCTTGAGGTCGGCCTTGCCCTCGGCCGAGGTGAGGTGCTGGACGACGGCGCGCAGATCCTTGAGGTCGAGCATCGGCAGGCCGCGCTTGTCGGCGTAGTGGAAGACGAGGCCGAGGCTGCTCTCCTGCGTCGCGTTGAGCCCCAGCACCTTCGCCAGCAGCGTCGGCCCGAACGACGTGATCGTCGCGCGCACCGGGATGCCGCTGCCCTGCCCGCCGAGGGCGTAGAACTCCGTGGGGAAGCCCTTGGCCTCCCACGTCTGACCCACGTCGGCAGCCCGCGACGACACCTTGTCGTTGGCGGCGCCGGGCGCCGACAGCCCCGACAGGTCGCCCTTGATGTCGGCGAGGAAGACCGGCACGCCGCCCGCGGCGAGCTGCTCGGCCATGAGCTGCAGCGTCTTGGTCTTGCCGGTGCCGGTCGCGCCGGCGACGAGCCCGTGCCGGTTCATCACCGACAGCGGCAGGTCGACCGAGACGTCCGGATGCGCGACGCCCCCGGCGCTCACCGCGGCCCCGAGCTGCATCGCGGCACCGGAGAAGGCGTAGCCCGCGCGGATCGCGTCGAGCTGGGGATCGGGCTGCGCCGGCTGAGCCGGGGCGGACTCGGTCTGGGGCGTCGATTCGCTCACGCCGCGAGACTAACCGCTGGGTCCGACAACCGTGCGCAGTCGCGCGCAGGGTCGCGATCGCGGCGGCCCGAGGGCCCGCTGCGACCGGCGGGCGTGCTACCGGTGCAGCACAACTCGGCAACGGATCGGTGCGTCGGCCCCCGCGGTGACGCGGGGCCGGGGCATCCTGGCATCGCTATGGCGTATGACGACGACTACGTGCACGAGGCGGGCCGCACCAGCGAGCAGCGCCGCCGGCGGCGCGCCCGACTGACGATGGCGCTGGTCTTCGTGCTGCTCTTCGGCACGTTCCTGACCGCGCTGGCCTTCACCCAGGGCTGGGTCACCGACCGCAACCCGCTGGCCAACCCGACCGCCGTGTGCGTGCCGTGGACCGAGCCGCCACCCCCGCGCGACATCACGGTCAACGTCTACAACGCGACGAGCAAGCGGGGCCTGGCGGTCAAGGTCTCCCAGACGCTCGCGGGGCAGCGCTTCCGCATCGGCACGATCAGCAACGACCCGCTGCGCAAGCAGGTCGACGGGGTCGCCGAGATCCGCTACGGCAAGAAGACGCTCGCGCAGGCCCGCGTGCTCGCGCTGCGCTTCCCCGGCGCGACCCTCGTCGCCGACAACCGCACCAACGGCATCCTCGACGTCGTCCTCGGCGACAAGTTCACCAAGGTCGCCAATCCCAAGGACCCCGTCCGCCCCACCAACGCCTGCTGAGCCGGCCACAGCAGCGGCCGGCAGCGCGGTCGGCAGCGCGGTCGGCACGGACGTAGCGCAGTTTCGACGATGTCAAGACCCCCGCCCTCGCCATCGCTTCGCCAACATCGCAGGTCAGGGCGCTGCGCCCCGACGCGGTCGCGCGTCGACATCGTCGAAACTGCGCTACGTCCCACGGCATCGGTGAGACGGGTCGAGCGCGCCGGGCGGGCGCCGACCGCTCGGGGCGAGCGGCGCCGGCACGGGCTAGTCGGTGCTGCGGCCGGCGAGCATGGCTGCGGCGCGGGCGGATTCGTCGATCCGGCCGGTGCGCTGGTCGGGGCGCGCGTCGACGTGCCGGCCACCGCGCCCGGGGGCGTAGCGCCCGGCGACGCCCTCCCCCACCGGCAGCGTCGGGCCGTCGCCCTGGCCACCGCGCCCCTGACCGCCGCCATCCCTGCCGCCATCCCTGCCGCCACCGTCCGGACCGCCACGATCCGGCGTGACGTGATCCGGCTCGGCGAGATCCGGCGCGGGGCCGCGCGCGTCGGCCGGGGTGGGCAGTACCCCCTCGGCGCCGGCGCGCAGCTGCGCCAGATGATGCAGCAGGTCACCGACCTGCGCCAGGCGCGCCGGCAGCGCCGCCTGCCCCGGGAACTCGTAGACGGTGCCGTCACGCTCGCGCAGCACGTGCGACGTCGCGTCGAGACGCAGCAGCACGATCGCGTCGGGCGCGAGCAGGTCCGCCAGGTCGCCCAGGGCCCGATCGCGGCCGGGGACCGACGCCACGACCGCCTCGTCGCGCAGCGGGTCGAGGCCGCCGGAGGCACCGCAGGGGTCACCGACCGACCCCGACAGGAGGGTCAGCTCGCGGGGGCCGACGGCGAGCACGTCGGTGCGGGCCAGCACGGAGTCGAGGACGTCGTCGGCGACATCGCTGACCAGGGCGCCGGGGTCGAGGACCAGGAGGGCATCGCCGAGCCCGAAGGGTGAGGAGCACCATCGGGCGATCGCCGTCGCGGTGCCCGGGTCGAGCAGGTCCTGCGCGGACAGGTAGGCGACGTCCTCGCCGGTGAGCCGCACGGTCGCCAGATCCGCTGCGCCCAGATGGGATTCCACACCCGGAGAGGTGACCCGGGTGGCGACTCCGCCGGGCTCGGTGAGCACGACCGCGAAGCCCTGCTCCCCCGGCCGCGGCGGCAGCAGCACGTCGATGTCCTCGCGCCGCAGGGCCTGACCGACGAGTTCGGCCATCGGCCCGGTGCCCAGCAGCCCGGCCCACGCGGCGGCGAGCCCCGCGCGACGCCCGGCGACGAGCACGTCGAAGCCGCCGCCGGCGCGGGCCACGGAGCCGCCGGCGCGGGTGCCGCCGCCGCGGGCCGGCAACTCCCCGACGTCCATGACGACCTCGGCGATGACACTGCCGACGACGACGAGGCGGCGCGGCGCGGGCACGGGGTCCAGGCGGGTGGTCATCGGCGGATCCTTCGGTCGGGGTCGGCGGCGGGAGATCAGGTGCCCGCCCGGCGGCGGGCGGTGCAGGTCAGCGCGGCAGCGCGCCCGGTGGCCGCGGTCGGCCGGTCGGAGGCGAGCCGCAGGGCTCCCGCAGCGCCCGACGCGACGCGCCGCGGGCGCCCATCAGGCGCCCCGCCGGGCCGTGAGGGCCGCCGCGAGCCCGGTCCACTCCTGCGCGGGCCCGGCCGCCGGAAGGTGCGGGGTCGTCCGGGCGCCCACGGCGACGAGGGCCCCGGCGAGCGCGGTGATCGTCGCCGCCGCTCCCCCCAGCCGGTAGGCGGTGTGCTGCGCGCCCTCGACATCGGCGCACACGCACGCGACGGCGAAGGCGGCGGGCACGCACTCCTGCGGCACACCGGAGTTGCCCACGAGCAGGCCGATGACGTCGACGGCGTCGGCCTCGGCGCGCTCGGCGATCGCGCACGCCCACGTGAGGCGGGCCGACAGCGCGGGTCCGGGGCGGTAGTCACCCGCCGCGGCCCCCAGCTCCGCGGCCCACGCCGCGAGGGCGAGACGCTGGGCCTGGTCAGCCCCGTCGAGGCCGGCGCTGACCCACGCCGAGACCGCGGCGGCGGTCGCGAGCAGCGACGCGTCTGCGCCGACGGCAGGGACGGGTGGGTCGGTCGCGAGAGCGTCGGGTGCCGCGGGTCCGCCCGGGTCGGCGCGGCCCGCCGGCGCCAGCGCGCGCAGGAGCGCCTCGACGAGCCCGTCGAGGGGGTCACTGCGGTGGGTCAGCCCGACGAGCAGCCCCGCGAGACACGCGTCGTCGCACGCCAGCTCCCGCGCGTCATCCGCCGGCCGGCACGCGTCGCCGCCCCCGTCACCGGCGCCGAGACCGTCGTGCGGGCCACTGTGCGGGCCACCGACGTCGAGGCCGTCGTCAGTGACACCGGCGCCGAGGCCGTCGTGCGTGCCCCCGGCGTCGGGCCCGGCGACCGGCAACCCAGGCACCGGGACTCCAGATCCAGGGGCTCCAGATACGGGGACTCCGGGCACAGGCTCTCCAGGCACGGGCAGCCCGAGCGCCGCAGCCATCGCGCGCGCCCGCCCCGCGGCTCGCGCCCCGGCCGGCCCGTCGGCGCCGAGCTCGGATCGCCACGCGTCGGCCGGGGTCGCGGTCGCCTCGGGGGCGAGGCCGCTGCGCCGGCGGCCGAGGAGCTGCCCGTCGGCGTAGGCGCGCAGCACCTCGGCGGCGCGCGCGGGCACGCCGGGCACGCCGGGCACGCCGGGCACGTCAGGGGGACCGGCAGTCATGGGCACATCTGAACGCAGACGCCGACCCCGGTCAAGCCTGCCCCGCCGCCGATCGGGTCACATATCCCTTGCGGCACAAGATTTCTCACGCACCGAGCACTCCGGCGTGCGGGGAGCGGCCGCAGCCGACGCGCCCCGTCGCCGGTCGGTCCGGGGCCGTCCGCACACCCCACGACGATGTCGCGACGCCCCCGCAACAACCGCGCGACGACCCCGCAACAAACCCCGCGGACCCCGCGACGACGCCGTGACGACACCGCAGCGACCGTGCGACACCCCGCGACGACGCCGCAACGACCGTGCCGACCCGACGACCGGCGACGGCCCGTGACACCCCCGACCACCCCCGACCGCCCGCGCCGGAGCTGCGCTCGACCACGCACGCCACGGGCGCCCGTCCCGCACCGCGAGCAGACCCCACACACAGGCTTGCAGCCTTAGGCGAGGCTTACCTAGTGTTGGTGCGCCGCCGCGGATCCGCCCGACGGTTCACCGCCGAGGGGCACGCCATGTTCGCCAACTACCTCATCGGGCTCCGCGAGGGGCTCGAGGCCAGTCTCGTCGTCGTCATCCTCGTCGCCTATCTCGTGCGCTCGGATCGCCGGCACCTGCTGCCGCACATCTGGGCGGGCGTCGCGGCGGCGATCGCCGTGTCGCTGGGCTTCGGGGCGCTGCTGACCTTCGGGCCGAAGGGGCTGACGTTCGAGGCGCAGGAGGCCATCGGGGGCACGCTGTCGATCGTCGCGGTCGGCTTCGTGACGTGGATGATCTTCTGGATGGCGCGCTCGGCGCGCGGCCTGTCCGCCGAGCTGCGCGGCAAGATCGACGCCGCCGCCGGCCAGGCCGGGCGCGGCAGCCTCGTCGTCGTCGCGATGCTCGCCGTCGGGCGCGAGGGGCTCGAGACCGCGCTCTTCCTGTGGGCCGCGACCCAGGCCGCCGCCCGCGACAACGCCTCGACGACCGCCCCGCTGCTCGGTGCCCTCCTCGGGCTCCTGACCGCGGTCGCGCTCGGCGTGCTCGTCTACCGCGGCACGCTGCGCCTCAATCTCGGCACGTTCTTCGCCTGGACCGGGGGCTTCCTCATCCTCGTCGCCGCGGGCGTGCTGTCCTACGGCATCCACGACCTGCAGGAGGCCGGCATCCTGCCCGGCCTGCACGATCTCGCCTTCGACGTCAGCCACGTCATCGACCCCAGCGGCTGGGTCGCGGCGCTGCTCAAGGGCACGCTCAACTTCTCCCCCGCGACGACCTGGCTCGAGGCGATCGCCTGGACCGCGTATGTCGTGCCCGTCCTCATCCTCTTCGTGCGCGCCCTGCGCCGCCCCGCGCCGGGCGTCGGCACGACCGCCCCCCGCACCGGCGCGGGCCCCGCGTCCGACACCGGCAGCTCGCCCGAGACCACCCCCGACGCGACGTCCGACGCGACGTCCGTGCCGATGCCCGAGCCGATGCCCGTCACGTCGCCCGACACGACGGACAAGACCACCCAAGGAGCCCGCTCATGATCCGCCCCCGCTCGCCCCGCCTGCTCGCCGCAGGCGCGGCGGTCACCGCGCTCGCCCTCACGGGCTGCACGGACAACGCGCCCTCGACGTCCGCCGGGGGCAGCGGCGGCGCCTCCGGCAGCGCGGGCCCGCTGACGGTGACGTCGACGGACACCGCGTGCGAGGTCTCGGCGGCGTCCGCGGGCTCGGGCAACCTCGCCTTCTCCGTCACCAACGCCGGCTCGAAGATCACCGAGTTCTACCTGCTCGGGCAGGACGGGCTGCGCATCGTCGGCGAGGTCGAGAACATCGGGCCGGGCCTGACCCGCGACCTCGTGGTGCGCGCGGCGCCGGGTCAGTACTTCACGGCGTGCAAGCCGGGCATGGTCGGCGACGGCATCCGCAGCGCGTTCACCGTGACCGACTCCGGCGCCGACCTCGACGCGGGCAGCGATCCCGAGCTCGTCGCGCAGGCCAACACGCAGTACGCGTCCTACGTCAAGGACCAGACCGAGCAGCTCAAGGCCAAGACCGAAAAGTTCGCGGCCCTCTACAAGGCCGGCAAGGACGACGAGGCGCGGGCCCTCTACGCCCCGGCGCGCGTGCACTGGGAGCGCATCGAGACCGTCGCGGAGTCCTTCGGCGACCTCGACCCGCGGATGGACCTTCGCGAGGCCGACCTCGAGCCGGGCCAGAAGTGGACCGGCTGGCACGCGATCGAGAAGGACCTGTGGCCGCCGAAGACGGGGTACAAGGCCTTCACGACCGCCCAGCGCACGGCGATGGCCGACCAGCTCGTCAAGGACACCGACGAGCTGTACACCCGCACCCGCGACCTCACCTACACCGTCGACCAGATCGGCAACGGCGCCAAGGGCCTGCTCGACGAGGTCGCCACCGGCAAGGTGACCGGCGAGGAGGAGATCTGGTCGCACACGGACCTGTGGGACTTCCAGGCCAACGTCGACGGCGCCCGCGTCGCGTGGGAGGGGCTGCGCCCGATCCTGAAGAAGCGCGACGCCGCCCTGGACGCCCAGATCCAGCTGCGCTTCAACGAGCTGCAGAAGCTGCTCGACCAGCACAAGAAGGGCGACGGCTTCGTCACCTACGACACGCTCACCAAGGAGCAGGTCAAGGCGCTCTCCGACGCCGTCAACGCCCTCTCCGAGCCGCTGAGCAAGGTCACCGCGGCGGTGGTCTGACGTGGCCGACGACCCGGCCCCCACCCGGCCCGACCGACCGGCCGACCAACCGGCCGACCAAGCCGCCGGCCATCTCGAGGACCCCTCCGCCGCCTCGCGCGCCGATCACACCGATGACGGCGCGGCGCAGGGCAAGGCACGCGGTCGCGGCGGCGTGAGCCGCCGCGGCCTGCTCGGCTTCGCGGGGGCAGGCGCGGCGCTGACGGCGGCGGGCTTCGTCGGGGGCCGCGCGAGCGCCGAGCCCGCGCCCACCCCGGCCGGCGGCAGCGCGCCCGTCGACTCCTACCCGTATTACGGCGCGCATCAGGCCGGCATCGTCACGCCCGCACAGGACCGGCTCCACTTCGCGGCCTTCGACATGACGTCGACCTCCCGCGACGACCTCGTCGCGCTGCTCACGGCGTGGACCGCGGCGGCCGCGGCGATGACCGCGGGGCAGCCGGTCGGGGGCACCCCGACGTCCTACGACTCCCCGCCCGACGACACCGGGGAGGCCATCGGGCTGCCGCCGTCGCGGCTGACCATCACATTCGGCTTCGGGCCGTCGCTCTTCCGCACGGCCGACGGCACGGACCGCTTCGGTCTCGCCGCGCGGCAACCCGCCGCGCTGACGCGCCTGCCGCACTTCCCGGCCGACGCCCTCGACCCGGCCCGCAGCGACGGCGACCTGTGCGTCCAGGCGTGCGCGGACGACCCGCAGGTCGCGGTGCACGCCGTGCGCAACCTGTCGCGGATCGCCTTCGGCACCGCGGCCCTGCGCTGGAGCCAGCTCGGCTTCGGCCGCACGAGCTCGACGTCGACGTCGCAGGCCACGCCGCGCAACCTCTTCGGCTTCAAGGACGGCACGGCGAATCTCAAGGCCGAGGACACCGGCGCCGTCGACACCTCGGTCTGGGTCGGCGCCGGCGACGACCCCAAGGCGCCGTGGCTGGCCGGTGGCTCGTATCTCGTCGCGCGCCGCATCGCGATGACGATCGAGACGTGGGACCGGACGTCGCTGCGCGAGCAGGAGTCGCTCATCGGCCGGGACCGCCGCGACGGCGCCCCGCTGAGCGGCGGCACGGAATTCAGCGAGCCCGACTTCGCGCTCACCGGCCGCGAGGGCAAGCCGCTCATGGCGCTGAATTCGCATGTGCGGCTGGCGCACCCGTCGCAGAACAACGGCGTGGCGATGCTGCGGCGCGGCTACAACTACACCGACGGCAACGACGCCCTCGGGCGCCTGGACGCCGGGTTGTTCTTCCTCGCCTACGTCCGCGACCCGCGCACGCAGTACATCCCGATGCAGACCCGCATGTCCCGCGAGGACGGGCTCATGGA
>JAVTVZ010000046.1:0-2500 GCA_032229625.1 Dermatophilaceae bacterium
CAGTTCCCCCAGATCCCTGTGGTGTGGCGTGAGCAAGGCCACTCGCGGGAGTGTAGGGCGATCGTCCAATTGGTGATAGCCGTTTACCCCGGTTCCTTGCGAGACAGGGGGATTCGTCCGTATTGCGGCAGTCGGCACCCCTCGGAATGTCGGGCTTGCGCGGTCGCCGCTCCTGCGCCTACCCCGCCGGAGAAGGCGACGGGGGGCGAGCCGTCCGGTCAGCGGATGGCCAGGGGCAGGGCGCGCGCGGTGGGCAGCTGCGCCAGGGCGGCGCCCGACACGAGGATCTTGCTGTCGCGCACACCGCCGCCGATGACGACCGGGCCCGCGGCGACGACCGCGTCGTCGACGAGGATCGGCCAGTCGTCGGGCAGCCCGACGGGGGTGATCCCGCCGGAACGCATGCCGGTCAACTCCTGGGCCTGCCCCTGGTCGGCGAACGACAGCTTGCGCATGCCCAGCTCCTTGCGGACGACGCGGTTGACGTCGGCGCGGTCGGTCGCCAGCACGAGGACCGCGGCATACGTCGTCTCCTCGCCCCGCCGCCCGTAGACGATCACGCAGTTCGCCGAGGACTGCGGCGCGACGTCGTAGGCCTGGCAGAAGGCCGCGGTGTCGGCCAGCGACCCGTCGATGGCCGCGACCTGCGCGTCCGGCACGAGGTGGGCCGCCGCGGCGACCGGCGGCGCGACGAGGTCGGGGCGCGCCGACAGGGGCGCCCAGGTGAGGGTTCCTTCGGGGGAGGGCATGCCCCGACGGTAGCGACGACCTGCGGTGCCCGGCCTCAAGGGGCGCCGCCGAGGGGATCGACGAGCGGGACCGAGCGGCCGACCCGTCAGAAGAAGACGACCATGAGCTGGTCGACGACGACCTTGCCGACCATGATCACGGGGAAGAGCAGCGCGTAGCCCAGGGCGACGCGCGGGTCGCGCAGTCGGTCGTAGGCGAAGCCGTAGACGCCCGGGTTGAGCTGGGAGCCGGTGAGCGCGCCGAGCGTGCGGGCCGTGCCCGAGCGCAGCAGCACCCGGACGCCGAGCACGACACACACGGCGTGGGCCAGCGCGGTCGCCAGCGAGACGACGACGACCCCGACCCAGCGGCCGGCCTCGACGGCCGACACGAGATTCTGCCCGGCGCCGCTGCCGACGGCGACGAGGAAGAGCAGCAGCGAGAACTGGTTGAGCGTCGAGGCCACCCCGCCGGGCAGCAGCCACACGAGCGGGCCCGTGCGGCCGACGGCGCCGAGGATCGTGCCGACGATGAGCGGGCCGCTCGCGGCGCCGATGACCAGGCTCGCGCCGCCGCCGAGGGGGATCGTCAGGAAGCCGGCGAGGATGCCCAGGGCGAAACCGAGCCCGAAGCCGATCGGGTTGATATCGCCGACCGCCCGCTCGGAGTCGCCGAGATAGTCGGCGAGCGCGCGCATGTGCCGGCGCGGCGCGGTGACCCACAGCCGGTCGCCGAGCTGCAGCGCGACGTCGGGGGTGGCGAGGATGTCCAGGTCGCCGCGGCGGGTGCGCGACAGGACCGCCCCGAAGCGGGAGTGCAGGTCGAGGTCGCCGACCCGCGCCGTCGCCAGGTCCGCATTCGACAGCGTCACCCGCCGGAAGTCGATGTCGGTCCGGTCGTACCACGGCTCGGTCGTCGAGAACGCCCCGAGCGTCTGCGCCGCCGCCGCGAGCCGGTCCTGCGCGCCGGTGACGGTGATGAGGTCGCCGGCCCCGACGACGTCGTCACGTGCGGCGGTGCGGGTCGCGCCGTCGTGGGTGATGCGGGCGACGACCAGCGTGTGGGTGTCCGCGAGGTCCGCGACGCTGCGGCCGCCGGCGTCGACGCGGATCGTGCGCACCTCCATCGGCGGGACGACCTCGCGGTCCTGCGCCGCCGGGAAGCGCTCGCCGAGCGCGAGGACGACGACGATGCACAGGATCGTCGCGATGACCCCGACGGGATAGCCGATCGCGTAGCCGACCGACGCGCCGCTGACGTCGGCGACCGCGCCCGCGGCGCGGAAGACCTCCTGCACGACACCCAGGGCCGCCGTCGCCGTGCCCGTGCCCGCGTAGATGCCGCTGATCTCGCCCATGCCCAGCCCGAGGGCCCGCCCGCTGAGCAGCGCGACGGCCGCCATGACGACGATCGAGACGGTGGCCACGAGCACGGGCTGCCAGCCGGTCCGGAAGGCCGCGACGATCGAGGGCCCGGCGCTGATGCCGACGGTGTAGCAGAAGACCGCGAGCGCGAAAGTCGTGAACGACGCCGGCAGCGCGATCGTCGCGTGCTCGAGGGCCTGGCCCGCGGCGTCGAGCTGGCCGGTCGTGTTCGGCAGCTTCGCGAGGTAGACGAGGCTGGAGAGGATGAGCGCCGCGAAGAGCGCCCCGGCCGCCCCGAAGGAGATGCCGAAGAAGCGGACCTTGCCGAGCAGCAGCCCGGCACCCATACAGAAGAAGAGGGTGAGCAGGGGGCTGGCGACGAACAGCCCGAGGACCGCATCCATGGC
>JAVTVZ010000046.1:2600-8278 GCA_032229625.1 Dermatophilaceae bacterium
ATCGAGTCGACGGCCTGGCGGCGACCGCGGCCGTCGACCGCCTGCTGACCGCCTGCTGACCGCCTGTTGACCGCTCGGAGACCGCCCGGCCGGCCTCGTCCGAGAGTCGGGTCCGAGAGTCAAGTCCGAGCGTCGGGACGGGCGGTGCGTCCCGCTGCGTCGGGCACGCCGTAGCGTCGCGCCGTGACCTCCGACACCTGCGCGGCGACCTCCGACACCTGCGCGGCGACCTCCGACACCTCGGCCTCGCTCATCACGCTGACGACCTCGGCCGACGTGGTGCGGCTCGTCGCGGTGGTCGCCGCGTGCGGGGCGTTGGCGATCCTCGTGCGGCGGGCCGCGGGCCTGGGTGCGGGGCGGGACGAGGCGGTGGCGCTCCTGCGCGCCACGGCGCAGCTCGCCGTCGTCGGTCTGCTCATCGCCGTCGTGCTCGGCTCCGGCGCGGCGACCGCGGTGTTCGTCGCGGTGATGGTCTTGGTCGCGGCGTGGACGAGCGCCGGGCGCATGCGGGTGACGCAGCGCGCGTGGGTGCTCGCGCCGGTCGCGCTCGGGGCGCTGCCGGTGACGCTGGGGCTGCTGGTCAGCGGGCTGCTGCCGCTGACGCCGATCGCCGTCATCCCCACCGCGGGCATCCTCATCGGCGCGGCGATGACCGCGAGCACGCTCTCGGGGCGCCGCACCCTCGACGCGCTTGTCGAGCGCCGCGGGGAATACGAGGCGGGCCTGTCGATCGGCCTGCTGCCCCGCGACGCGGCGCTGCTCGTCGCCCAGGACGAGGCCCGGATCGCGCTGCTGCCCGGCCTGGACCAGACCCGCACCGTCGGGCTCGTCACGCTGCCGGGGGCCTTCGTCGGCACGCTGCTCGGCGGCGCGACCCCCTGGGAGGCCGCCGCGCTGCAGCTCGTCGTGCTCGCCGGGATCCTGCTGGCCCAATCCGTCGCCGTCGCCCTCGTCCTCGAGCTCGTCGTGCGCGGCCGGCTGCGGCGCCCCTGATCCGGCGCCCCTGATCCGGCGCCCCTGATCCGGCGCCCCTGATTCGTCGCCGCCGGCGCAGGGCCGTCCCACCCCGGGCACGCGCCGACCGTCGCGGGGGCGCGGCCCGACAGAATGGTGGGCATGCCGAACACCGCGGGACCTGCCAGACCGACCGAGCCGCCCCGGGCGCCCCACCGGCACGGGGGCGACGCGGCCGCGAGCTCCGCAGCCGTGCGCGACGTCGTCGCGCAGCTGCGCGCGGCGGGTCTGTCCGACGTGCGGGCCGACACCCTGACCCGCGGCCTGTATTCGACGGACGCCTCCATCTACCGGATCGTGCCGCGGGTCGTCGTCTGCCCCCGTGACGTCGAGGAGATCGCGGCGACGCTGGCCGTCGCGCGCGACACGGGGACGCCGCTGACGGCCCGCGCCGGCGGCACGTCGATCGCGGGCAACGCGATCGGCACCGGCATCGTGCTCGACGTCTCCCGCCACCTGGGCCGCGTCCTGGAGATCGACGCCGAGGCGGGCACCGCGCGGGTCCAACCCGGCACGGTCCACTCGACGCTGCAGCGCCAGGTGCTGCCGCTGGGGTGGCGCTTCGGGCCCGACCCCAGCAGCCACACCCGGTGCGGTATCGCCGGGATGATCGGCAACAACGCGTGCGGCAACCGGGCGGTCGGCTACGGCCGCACGAGCGACAACATCGTCGCCCTCTGCGGCCTCACCGGGCGCGGGGCCGCCTTCACGGCGACGACCGGCATCGGCGGCGCCACCCCGAGCCTGACGGGTTCCCCGGAGGCGCTCGCCGTCGCCGCGGCCGCGCGCGCCGCGGTCGAGGCCGACCTCGCGTGCGCCCGCACCGAGTTCGCCCGGTTCGGCCGCCAGGTCTCCGGCTACGCGGTCGAGCATCTGCTGCCGGAGCGCGGCGGCGACATCGGCCGCTTCCTCGTCGGCAGCGAGGGCACGCTCGCGCTGGTCACCGAGGCCACGGTGCGGCTGGTCACGGACCCGCCGGCGACGGTCCTCGTCGTCCTCGGGTATGCCGATTTCGCCGCCGCGGGCGATGCGGCGCCGCACGTGCGCCGCCCCGAGGTCGTCGCCGCCGAGGGCATCGACCGACGCATCGTCGACGTCGTCGTCGCGACGTCCGGCGCCGCCGCCGTACCCGAGCTGCCGCGCGGCGGCTCGTGGCTCATGGTCGAGGTCGTCGGGGACTCACCCGGCCAGGCGCAGTCGCGGGCGCAGACCCTCGTGCGCGAGGTCGAGGCGCTCGACCACCGCATCGTCACCGACGCCGCGGCGGCCCGGGCGCTGTGGCGCATCCGCGAGGACGGCGCCGGGCTCTCGGGCCGCTCCCCGGCGGGACGCCCGGCCCACGCGGGGTGGGAGGACGCGGCCGTGCCGCCGGAGCGGCTCGGTGACTACCTGCGGGCCTTCGACGCGCTGCTGACCCAGCACGGGCTGACGACGCTGCCCTACGGGCACTTCGGCGACGGCTGCCTGCACGCCCGCATCGACTTCCCCCTCGACGCGCCCGGGGGCCGCGCGGCGTACCGGTCGTTCATGCTCGACGCGGCGGATCTCGTGGCGGCGCACGGCGGCTCGCTGTCGGGGGAGCACGGCGACGGCCGCGCCCGCGGGGAGCTGCTGCCGCGGATGTACTCACCGACGGCGATGGCGCTCTTCGGCCGGCTCAAGGCCGCGTTCGACCCCGACAACCTGCTCAATCCCGGCGTCATCGTCGACCCCGACCCCACCGACGCGCACCTGCGCATCCCCGCGGCGCCGCCGGTGCGGGCGTCCCTGGCGTTCGCCTACCGGGCCGACGAGGGCGACTTCTCCCAGGCCGTGCACCGCTGCACCGGCGTCGGCAAGTGCCGCGCCGACGGCCCGTCCGGCGTCATGTGCCCCTCCTACCGGGCGACCCGCGAGGAGAAGGACTCCACCCGCGGCCGCGCCCGGGTGCTGGAGGAGATGATCAACGGCTCCCTGATCACCGGCGGCTGGCGGGCGCCGGAGGTGCACGACGCGCTCGACCTGTGCCTGGCCTGCAAGGGCTGCGCGTCGGACTGCCCGACCGGCATCGACATGGCGACCTACAAGTCCGAGGTGCTGCACCAGGCCTACCGGCGTCGGGTGCGGCCGCGCTCGCACTACACGCTGGGGTGGCTGCCGCGCTGGACCCGCCTGGCCTCCCGGATGCCGACCATCGCCAACCTCGCGCTCAACCTGCCGGGTCTCAAGCCGATCGCCATGGCCGCCGCCGGAGTCGACGCGCGGCGCGGGCTGCCGCGCTTCGCCCGCACGACGTTCCGCGCCCGGGCCGCGCAGTCGGGCGTCCCGACGGGGGTGCCGGCCCTCGGCGCCGACACGCCCGGGGCGGCCACGCCGGCGCTCATCTTCGTCGACTCTTTCAGCGACGCGTTCGACCCGGCGGTGGGGGAGGCGACCGTGGCGGTGCTGCGTCGCGCCGGCTACGCGCCGAGGTACACCGGCGAGTCGGTGTGCTGCGGGCTGACGTGGATCACGACGGGCCAGCTCGACGCGGCCAAGCGCATCCTGGCGCGCACCATCGACCAGCTGTATCCGGCGGCGCTGGCCGGTGTGCCGATCGTCGGGCTGGAGCCGAGCTGCACCGCCGTGCTGCGCCACGACGCCGTCGAACTCCTCGGCAGCGACACGGCGCGCGTCGTCGCCGCCGCGACCCGCACGCTCGCCGAGGTGCTCGCCGACACGCCGGGCTACGAGCCGCCGGCGCTGAGGGACGTCGAGGTCGTCGCCCAGCCGCACTGCCACCATCACGCGGTGCTCGGCTGGTCCGCCGACGAGGCGCTGCTGCGCCGGGCCGGCGCGCGGGTCACCAGGCTCGGTGGCTGCTGCGGGCTCGCCGGCAACTTCGGCGTCGAGCGCGGGCATTACGAGGTCTCGATCGCCGTCGCGCAGGACCAGCTGCTGCCCGCCGTGTCGGCCGCGGGCCCGGACACCGTGATCCTCGCCGACGGCTTCTCGTGTCGCACCCAGCTCGCCGACCTCGCGCCGCGCCGCGGCATCCACCTGGCCCAGCTGCTCGACGACCCGACGCTGCGCGGCTGATCCCACCCGCACCCTGCGATCGCCGGATCACCTTCTGCCCGTAGGTGATCCGGCGGCTTCTAGGCGGCTCGCGGGCGGCGCCGCGGGGTCGGCCGCTCGGCGCGGAATGCGACGTTGTCGCCCGCGTCGCCTACCCTCGCGTGCATGGCCAGGCAGCGAGTCCCGCAAGGGCCCCCCGCGATCCCCCCCGTGCAGAAGCTGCGCATCCGCTACGCCAAGCGTGGTCCGTTGCGCTTCTCCTCCGCACGTGACTTCCAGCGCGCGCTCGAGCGGGCCGTGCGCCGCGCGGGCGTGCCGATGGCCTTCTCCGCGGGCTTCCACCCCCACCCGAAGATCTCCTACGCCAACGCGGCCCAGACCGGCGCCGCGAGCGAGGCGGAGTATGTCGAGATCTCCGTCGTCGAGCGCGTCGACCCCGACGCCGTGCGGGTCGCACTCGACGCCGCGCTGCCCCCGGGGCTCGACATCCTCGAGGTGGTCGAGGCGCGGCCGGGAGCCCTCGCGGACCGGCTCCAGGCCTCGATCTGGCAGCTGCGTTTTGCGGGGGTGACCCACGACAGGCTCGCCGCGGCCGTCGCCGATTTCCTTGCCGCAGAGCGCATCGAGGTGACCCGCGTCTTGAAGAACGGACCGCGCACGTTCGACGTGCGGGACGCTGTGGTCGACATGAGAGCTGAGGACGACGGCCCCGAATGTGCGATACTGCACCTGGTCGTCCGGCACACCACGCCCGCCGTACGTCCCGATGACGTCTTGACCGCGCTGCGCACACACGCCGCCTTCGAGCCTGGCAGGCCCCCTCTGGTGACCCGGCTGGCCCAGGGCCCGTGGCGACCGCAGGCGGCCCAGGTCGCCGACCCACTTGTCGACGATCCCGACGACACCGGCGCCGCAGTTTCGGTGACGCGTGAGCGCGAGCCGAAGCCGGCGTAGTAGACAGCTTCCGTCGTGGCGGTGACCCGTCGCGACGATCACGACCGCAGCTCGCGGCGTCGGCGGGACCGGGTTGTCGACCCGGTCCCCGGTGTGTGGGTCGCCGTCGCGTGCCGACGGAAGGAACGCCGCGATGGTGTCCCACAACGACAGCGACCCCGCCGAACACACTGAGCGTGACGAGCGCCCTGAGCGTGACGAGGCGCCCCAGCAGGGCGGGTCCGCTGTGCAGGCTCCTGGGCAGGCCCAGCCGACCGAGCAGGCCCCGCCGACCGAGCAGGCACCGCTCGGCGAGCAGGGCGCCGCGACGTCCTCAGACGACACGCCCGGGGACGCGCCCCCGAAGAAGGCCGCGCGCACGCGCGCGGCCAAGGCCACGCGGGCCGGTCGATCCACGAAGGCGCCGGCGGACGCTGCCGCGCCTGCCGCCGAGAGCGCCGAGGTCACGCCCGGCGCCGGTGACTCGGCGGCCGATGCCGGGGACTCGGCGGTCGCAGCTACCTCCGACGCGGCCGACGACGCCGCACAGAAGGACGAGGTCGGACGGAAGGACGATGCCGGCCAGAAGGACGAGGCCGGGCAGAAGCAGGCGGCCAAGGCGGCGAAGAAGTCTCGGCCCCGGGCCGCGGCCAAGCGCACGCGCAAGGCCGCCGCGCCCGCCCGCGTCGACGAGC
>JAVTVZ010000046.1:8378-14878 GCA_032229625.1 Dermatophilaceae bacterium
CGGGCCGCGGCCAAGCGCACGCGCAAGGCCGCCGCGCCCGCCCGCGTCGACGAGCCGGGCGGCGCGTCGACTCCCGAGGGGCAGGGCGGCGCCGCGGGTGCCGACGAGGCCGAGGTGTCCGGCGACACGCCCGCGGGCGCGCTCGATCTGGCGGCGCTGCTGGCCGCGGAGGCCACGACGATCGGCGACCGCGAGGACGCCGGTGCCACCGAGCGCGCCGCCGGCGCCGAGCCCGGGCCTGACCGGTCCGACGACCTCCTGGCGGCCCTCGTCTTCCCCCCGCCGCGTGACTCGCGGGACCGGTCCGACGGCCTCGGCGACCCCGCCGCCGAGGCGGTCACAGAGCCCGTCACAGAGCCCGTCGTCGGGTCGGTCGCCGAGCCCGACGACGAGGACGACGAGGACGACGGCGAGGCCGATCTGCAGGATCGGGCGGACGGCCAGGAGGTGGACGACGAGGCGGGTCGCTCGACGGTCCCGACCTTCGGCCTGCTCTTCCAGGCGCCCCAGGCTGCGCCGGCCCCGGCCGGCCGACGTGCCCGCGCCGGTGCGGCGTTCGGGGACCCCTTCGCCGGGGCCCCCGGAGAGGCGGTGGACTCCTTGGGCGACGACTCGGCCGACGAGGCCGACGACTCCGACGGCGACGCCGACAGTGACACGCCGACCGCGCCGGTCCCGACCCGGCGTCGCCGGGCGGCGAGCCGCGGCCGCGGCCCGGCGCGTCCGGCCCTCGACACCGACGACGACTCCGACGACTCGGGCGACCAGAGCGACGCCGCGGCGGACGAGGACGCCGACGACGAGGACGACGACGGTCGCGGCGGCCCGCGTCGGCGCCGGCGCCGCGGTGGCAAGGGTCGGCGCCGCACGTCCTCCGACGACGCGGACGGCGACTCGCGCGACGACGCGGGCGAGGAGGAGTCGCCCGACGAGGGCGGCGACGACACCTCCGACGCCGACTCCGGCGATACGGGCTCCGAGGGCGGTGGCCGCAAGCGGACGCGCCGTCGCCGTCGCAGCGGCACCGCCGCGGGCGCCGAGCAGGACCCGCCGGGCACGGTGACGAAGGTGCGCGAGCCGCGCCGCGAGCGTGAGGTCGCCACCGGCATCCGGGGCTCGACGCGCCTGGAGGCCAAGCGTCAGCGTCGCCGGGAGGGCCGCGAGGCCGGGCGTCGCCGCACGATCATCACCGAGGCCGAGTTCCTCGCGCGCCGCGAGAGCGTCGAGCGGGTCATGGTCGTGCGCCAGCGCGACAAGCTCACGCAGATCGGGGTGCTGGAGGACGGGGTGCTCGTCGAGCACTACATCTCCGGTCCTGGTGCGGTGTCGCACGCGGGCAGCTCGTCGATGGCGGGCAACGTCTACCTCGGCCGGGTGCAGAACGTGCTGCCGAGCATGGAGGCGGCGTTCGTCGACATCGGCAAGGGCCGCAACGCGGTCCTCTACGCCGGTGAGGTCAACTGGGACGCCGCGGGCCTGGAGCAGCACAAGGCGCGGCGGATCGAGAACGCGCTGAGCTCGGGGCAGTCGGTGCTCGTGCAGGTGACGAAGGACCCGATCGGCCACAAGGGCGCCCGCCTGACGAGCCAGGTATCGCTGCCGGGTCGCTACCTGGTCTATGTGCCGGACGGCTCGATGACCGGCATCAGCCGCAAGCTGCCCGACACCGAGCGGGCCCGCCTCAAGCGGATCCTGCGCGAGATCGTGCCGGCCGACGCCGGCGTCATCGTGCGCACCGCCGCCGAGGGCGCCTCGGAGGAGGAGCTGCGCGCCGACGTCGAGCGGCTCACCAAGGAGTGGGAGCGCATCCAGGCGAAGGCGACGTCGGGCAACGCCCCGTCGCTGCTGCACGGCGAGCCGGACCTGACGGTCCGGGTCGTGCGCGACGTCTTCAACGAGGACTTCTCCGAGCTCGTCGTCTCCGGCGACGAGGCGTGGGCGACGGTGAGCGACTACGTGCACGACGTCGCCGGTGACCTCGAGCAGCGGCTGACGAAGTGGACGGGTGAGCACGACGTCTTCGCCCACTACCGCATCGGTGAGCAGCTGACGAAGGCGATGGACCGCAAGGTGTGGCTGCCCTCGGGTGGTTCGCTGGTCATCGACCGCACCGAGGCGATGACGGTCGTCGACGTCAACACGGGCAAGTTCACGGGCGCCGGGGGCAACCTCGAGGAGACCGTGACGAAGAACAACCTCGAGGCGGCTGAGGAGATCGTGCGTCAGCTGCGGCTGCGCGACATCGGCGGCATCATCGTCATCGACTTCATCGACATGGTCCTGGAGGCCAACCGCGACCTCGTCGTGCGGCGCCTCATGGAGTGCCTGGGTCGGGATCGCACGAAGCATCAGGTCGCCGAGGTCACCTCGCTCGGCCTCGTGCAGATGACCCGCAAGCGGGTCGGGGCGGGCCTCATCGAGGTCTTCTCCGAGCCGTGCGAGTCGTGCGCCGGGCGCGGGCTGATCGTGCACACCGAGCCCGTGCAGCGCGCCGGCGACTCCGGCTCCTCGGGTCACTCGGGTCACTCCGGCGGGTCGGGCAGCTCCGGTGGCTCCGGCGGCTCCGGTCAGTCGAGCCGCGACGGCGGGCGCGATTCGCGTCGTGGACGCCGTGGCCGGTCGCGCGACCAGGCCGACAGCGGCCCGGCGCAGCCGGCGCCCCAGCAGCAGGCCGCGGCGGGCCCCACCCCGGCGCAGATCGCCGCGGCCGCCTATGCCGCGGCCGTCCAGGCGGGCGGCCAGCCGCCGGCCGACGCGGAGGCCCAGAGCCACGAGGGCGTCGCGCCCGAGGTGAGCGAGGCGATCTCCGGTGCGGTCTCCGAGGCGCTGCGCGACGTCGCTGCCGGTCTGCAGGACCGCTCGGGCGCGCCGGAGTCCGTCGACAGTGACGCCCGCGGAGGTCGTGAGCCGTCGGCGGCCGTCGAGGCGGTGGTCTCCCAGCCCGCAGCGGTCGCACCGCCGGAGCCGGCGCCGCGCCGTCGCGGCGGACGCCGGGCCGTGCGGGCCGCGGCCAGCGCCCCCGCAGGCACCGGCTCGACGGGTGTCTTCGTCGCGTCCGACGCCGGCGGCAGCGCCGAGGTCGCTCAGGTGCTCGCCGCGGCGAGCGATCCCGCCGTCGCGCCGGCCGACGTCCCATCCGCGGGCAGCGACGCCGAGTCCGCCGCCGAGAGCACGCCGCCCTCCGGCACGACACCCTCCGGCACGACGCCCTCACGCCGCACCCGCGGCCGCGGGCGCGTCGTGGCCCCCGCCGGTCCGCCGACCGCGGGGTCCGGCGAGTTTGGCTCCGAGTAGTCCGATCCACCACCCACCGACGAGGCCCGCCGACCGCCCCCTGTGCGGTCGGCGAGCCTCGCCGCATCTGATCGCTCCAGCGTCGCTCGAGCGATCCGATCAGTCGCGCATCGCGGTCATCGGCGGGATGACCGCGGCTCGGTGTGCGGGCAGCAGACCGCCGAGCACGCACGCCAGCACGCCTCCGCCGATCGTCATCGGCGCCAGCTGCGGCGCGACGACGAGCTGCCACCCCTGGACGGCGCTCCAGAGGGCGGCCGCCGCCATGCCGGAAGCGCAGCCGATGACGGACGCCGCCGCGCCTGCCACCAGCGACTCGATGAGGATGAGCCCCGCGATACGGCGCCGCGACCAGCCCATCGCGGACCGCAGGCCGAGCTCACGGGTCCGTTGGGTGACGGACATCGTCAGCGTGTTCGCGACGGTGATCATGCCGACGAGCCCGACGAACGCGCCCACCGCGAGCCCGGCCGCCCGCAGATCGGTGGTCACGGCCCCGAGCAGAAGTTGCCCGTCCGGTGGCGTCGCATCCGCCACCATGAGCGTCTGGGTGGGGTCGACCCGGACTCGGGCGAAGGCGCCGACGGCTGCCGCCGAGCCGGGACGCACGTCGGCGATCAGCCGGACGGTCTCCGGACCGCCCCATCGAGTGACCGCGAGCGGTCGCGACGCGATGACGGCCGAGTTCACGTATTCGTAGGCGCCTTTCGCGGTGATCACTCCGGCGACCGAGAAGGTCTGCGCACCGACGGTCACCGTGGTCGGCCCGCGCGCCGGGTCGATGCCCAACCGGATCGCCGACTGTCGCCCGACCCACACGATGGGGCGCGACCCGACCGTCCCGACGCCGTCGATCGACGGGCCCGACACGTCGTCGATGTGGATCGCGCGGGCTCCGCCGGGGTCGAGCACGACGAGGGGGAGCCCGATCGGCGCCGACGCAGGTGTCGCGGCGACGCGCGCATGCGAACGCCATACCGAGACCTCTCCGACCGCGGATACCACGGGCAGTGCCGCGACGTCGGCGACCGCCCCTGGGTCGAATCCGTCCGGCGACGGCTGCTGGGCCTGGATCACGACGTGGCTCGCCCGCTGCAGGTCGAAGCGCCCGTCGATCTGTGCCTGTTGCGTGTCGGCGACGAGCACAGCGGCGGTGGCGCTGGCCACCCCCAGGACGATCCCGGCCACCATCGCGCTGGAGCGTCCCGGCCGCGCGACGAGGGACGCGTAGGCGTCGGTGAGGAGTGTCTGAAGGCGGCGGAGCAGAGCCGTCGGCGCGACGCTGTCGCTCATGACGATCCACCGGCCTGTCCGGAGTCCGTCAGGTGACCGTCGATGATCCGGACCGTCTGATCGGCCAGCGCGGCGGCTCGCATGTCGTGGGTCACGATGAGCACGGTCACCCCGATGCGGGTCAGACCGAGGACGAGGTCGAGGATCGCCGCGCCGGTCTGTTGGTCCAGGGCGCCGGTGGGTTCGTCGGCGATGACGAGACCGGGCTGCTTGACGAGCGCGCGGGCGATCGCGACCCGTTGACGTTCACCACCGGACAGCAGTGCAGCGCGGCGCTGCGCCAGCTCGGCGAGTCCGACCGCGCACAGGGCCTGGCGGGCCTCCTCCGCGCGACGGACCCGCGG
Source organism: Dermatophilaceae bacterium (assembly GCA_032229625.1). Lineage (GTDB taxonomy): Bacteria > Actinomycetota > Actinomycetes > Actinomycetales > Dermatophilaceae > Kineosphaera. The sequence goes on from JAVTVZ010000046.1 coordinate 13,310, forward strand.
CAGATCCTCGTGGGTCAGCCCCAGCATGACGTTGTCGAGGGCGCAGCGATCCTCGATGAGCTGTGCGTGCTGGAAGACGAAACCGACGTTGCGTGCCCGGAAGTCGGCTCCCGCGCGGTGGTTCATCCCGACGATCTCCTGTCCCGCGTGGCGGTACGACCCCTCGCTGGCGGGCTGCAGCGCTCCGATGATCGACGCGAGGGTCGTCTTTCCGGCGCCCGAGGGGCCGACGAGTGCGGTCGACGTGCCGGCGTGGATGTCGAGGCTGCAGGGCTGCAGGATCCGCGTCGGCACGGGTCGAGTCACGGACAGGCCGATGCCGCGCAGCCGGATCAGCGGTGTGGTCACGACGCCGGCGGGCTCGACGTCGGCGGGCTCGGCCCAGGGGTGTCGGCGTCGGATGAGGGGGCGGTGGCGGAGTCCGGTGTCGGGGCGGGCCCGGTCTGCAGGACCACCCGGTCGCCCTCTCGTAGCTGCGGCGACGTCACCTGCGCGTAGCCGCCACTGACGACGCCGAGCTGGACGGGGTGGCTTGCGATCCCCGAGGCCTCCGGGACATCGACGACGAATCCGCCGTCGGGCCCCACTCGCAAAGCGGCGAGGGGGACGGTGGGCACCGATCCCGGCGTCTTCGTGCGGGTCACCCGCAGCGTCGGATCGCCGGCAAAGGCGATGGCGCCCTTCTCCGGGGCGACGACCACGGTCCGGCGTGGCTGGTCGGCCTTGGGGTCGGCGACGGTGCGCACCACGACGTTCATCGAGGTGGATCCGGACGCCACGGACGCCTTCGAGCCGACGGACACCGGCACCGACGGGTCGACCTCGCAGGTGAGGCCGCCGTCGTCGGCGGCGATCCGCAGGAGCACCGTGTCCGCGGCGACGACCTGACCGGTGCCGACGAGCACCTCGGCCGTCACAGCCCCCGGGGGCACGGCGACCGCGGAGCGGTAGCGAAACGTGGTGTCGGCGGCCATCCCTGCGCGTCGAAACAGCTGGGAGACGGCGGCACCGGTGCGGTCGTCGAAGCGGTCGTCCGCCGCCGCGAGGAGTTCCACCTTGTGCAGTGCGGACTCCAAATGGCGCACATCGACGCCGGACATCCCCGGCGAGAGGTCTCGATAGAACGGGTAGGGCGCGGCGACGGCAATGATCGCGTGGCCCGACACCTGCGCGAGAGCGCGCCCCGTCGATGCCGGGTCGCCGACCTTCGCGCCGACGGCGGTGACGACGGCACGTTCGCCGCGGGGCAGCGGCGGTGGGGTGACGTCGACGGTCTGCGCCGACGGGTGGCACGGGCCCTCGGCCACGTCCGTCAGAGCGCGCAGCGCTATTGGCGCAGTCGGCGCCGGGAGCGCGGGTAGCGCCCGTTCGGCGGCGGCGTCCTGGGGCGACAGCGCGAGGGCAGTGGCGAGGAACACGCCGATCAGACAGCCGGTCGCCAGGAGGAGGACCGCCGTACCGAACGTGCCGAACGACATCCGGTGGCGGAGCCGGGTGCGGCCGGTCACGGGGTGGGGCTTGTCGCACTGGTCGACCTACGAGATGGCGAAGTATCTACGTCGTGTCGAG
>JAVTVZ010000047.1:0-2669 GCA_032229625.1 Dermatophilaceae bacterium
TCGGCGAGCAGGATGCGCGCCGCGCGCGGGGGCTGGGTCATGACAAGGGCTCCTGCCGGTCGAAGCGGGTCTGCGCGTCGGGCGTCTGTGGGTCGGGAGTCTGAGGGTCGGGAGTCTGCGGGTCGGGAGTCTGCGGGTCGGCGAGCGGCACGACGAAGCGGACCACCGTGCCCCCCTCCGGACCGGCCGTCACCGTGACCCGGCCCCCGACGAGGGCGGCGCGCTCGAGCATGCCCGTGCGACCGGCCCCGGCGGCACCCGCCACCCCGACGCCGTCGTCGGTCACCGTCAGCACGAGATCGTCGCTCTGGCGACGCAGCTCGACGTCGACGCGCGACGCCGCGGCGTGCCGCAGCACGTTGGTCACCGACTCCTGCGCGATGCGGTAGGTGACGAGCTCCTGCTCCGGGCTCGTGCCCGCGATCTCGCGGATGTCGCGATGCACCTCCAGGCGGCCGTCCCGAGCCGCCTCGACCGCCAGCGACGTCAGCGCCGGGGCCAGCCCGAGGTCCTCCAGGACCCCCGGTCGCAGCCGAGCCGCGACCGTGCGCACCTCCTCCAACGCCGAGCGCACCGCCGTCTGCGCGTCCTCGAAGTCGGTCCGATGCTCCGCCGGGACCGCCCCCGACATGCGGCCCAGCCGCAGCAGCGCGACCGTGAGGGTCTGGCCGACCTCGTCGTGCAGCTCGCGGCTGACCCGGCTGCGCTCGTGCTCCTGGGCCTGGAGCGCGATACCGGCGGCGCGGGTCTCCTCGGCGGCGAGCCGGTCGAGCAGCGCGTTGTAGGCGCCCGCGACCCGGCCCACCTCGTCGTCCCGGCGGACCGGGGCGCGCTCCGGCGCACTCACCTCGTCCCGGCGGTCCATCGCGGCCTCCAGCTCGCGCAGCGGCGCGAGCGCCCGACGCAGCACGAGCGCCGACAAGCCGAGCACGAGCGTCAATCCGACGGCCAATTCGAGGAACTCGGTGCCGCTGACGGGGTGGGACACCGACGCCGGCGACAGCACCAGCAGCGCCAGCGCGCCGACGAGCAGCCCCGTCACCGCGAGGAACAGCTGCGCGAACATCGTCATGGCGTCCCTCCTGGTCCTGCGCCGCGCGACCGGACACCGCCCGGGGCGCGAGCCGGGCGCGAGCCGGGCGCACGGCTGCTGCATGTGCAGTTCGGGCGCGATGGTGGTCGACACCACTGTGCCGCACCCACCTGCGCTGGGCACGATGGCCGCAGGAGTCGACCACGCCATGAGGGGGACATCGTGCGTCACGCAGCGGAGACGGCGCCGCGCTCCGGCCGGACCCGCGAGCACCTCGGGCACGGCGGGCAGCTCGGGCAGCTCGGGCAGCGTGAGCACCATGGGCGCGGCGGCGCCGGTCGACCGGCGATCGTCGTCGGTGTCGACGGGTCGGACACCGCGACCGCCGCGGCCGCGTGGGCCGCCTCGTGGGCGCAGGGCCTCGGCGCGACGCTGCGGCTGCTCGCCGCCGACCTCGACGCGGGCGCGGACGCGAGGGGGCGGATCGGTCCCGTCGGCGATCGGGGCGGTCCGGGGTCGTGCACCGGGGCGGCAGCAGACGCGGGAGCCGCCACAGGTGCGGGGGCCGTAGGGGGTGCGAGGTCCGCGGGGGGTGCGAGGTCCGAGCGGGTTGCGAGGTCCGAGGGGGTTCCGGGGCCCGTAGAGGGTGCGGGGGCCTCGACCGCGTTGTTCGTCCGAGAGGTCGCCGCCGTGCTGACCACGCACCCGGACCTGCCGCTGGACTGTGTCCGGCCGCGCGCCGATCCGGCGGCGGCGCTCATCGAGGCCAGCCGCTGGGCCGCCGGCATCGTCGTCGGCGCCCGCGGCACCGGCGGCTGGGACGACCTGCGGGTCGGCAGCGTCGCCCACGACGTATGCGCCTACGCCCAGTGCGTCGTCACCGTCGTGCCGCCGGTCGCGGAGTCGTGGGCGGCGGACTCGTGGACGGGGCAATCGTGGACGGCGCAGTCGTGGGCCGCGGACTCGTCGGTTGCGGGGTCGTCGCGGAGGGTGTCGCCGGTCGCGGCACGGACCGACGGCGCGGTCGTCGTCGGCGTCGACGGCTCCCCCGAGGCCCAGGAGGCCGCCGACCTCGCGGCCGCGCACGCCGCGACCGTCGGGGCCCCGCTGCACGTGATCAGCGCCTACCGGCCCAGCGACCAACGCGACCATCGCGCCGCCGATGCCGCGCACGAGCTCGCCGAGGCCGCAGCCGCCGAAGTCGCCGGCGACTGCCCGCGCCTGGCCGGACGCGTCCACGCGTGCGCCGTGGCCGGGAGCCCCGCTCCCGTCCTCGCGCAGGCGTCACGCGAGGCGGCGCTCGTCGTCGTCGGAGCACGCGGCGCCGGCGGCTTCGCCGGCAAGCTGCTCGGCTCCACGAGCCGCGGGCTCCTGGAGTTGAGCGCACGGCCCGTCGCCATCGTCCGCGCCGGCGGCCCCCTGGCGGGCTGACCCGAGCCGACGGCCGCCGGCCGGTTGCCCGGCACGCGGCGAGCAGCGCCGCATCACGGCGAGCAGCGCCGCATCACAGCGGGCAGCGCCGCGTCATGGGCGGCTCGCCGGACGTGTGGGCGTCTCTACGCTGCGGGCATGCCGACCTACATCGCGTTCTTGCGGGCCATCAACCTCGGGGCCCGGCGACGCTTCCCGACCGCCG
>JAVTVZ010000048.1:0-3850 GCA_032229625.1 Dermatophilaceae bacterium
GTGGTCGAGGTGGCCGTGCCGGTCGGCAGACTCCCCTCGCCGGTGCCGGTCGCGGGCCGCTCACCGACGGGCGTCAGCTGCACGGTGTCGTCGACGTCGGGCCGGTCGGCGATGACGATGGAGGACCACATTTTCCCGTACCACGGGATCGAGTCGTCGCCCTGATGCGGCACGACGACGCGGGAGCGGCCGGCGAGGCTGTCGCCGAGCAGCTTCTCCGCCCCGATCACCTGGTAGGAAGTCTCGCCCGGCCGCACGAACTTCAGCCGTTCGCGGGCCTGCTGCTCGACATACGCGGGGTCGTCCCACCGTTCGAGCTGACCCTGCAGGGCCGAGAGCGACTGCTGCTGGCGGCCCACCTGCTCGGTGAGGGAGGCGTATTCGGCCCGCTGCTGCAGGTAGGCGCGCAGGGTCGGCACGATCATGATCGCCAGGAGCACGAAGACGGCCCCGAGCGCCGCGAGCCGCCGCGTGGACCGGCGGGCCAGCGGCCCCCCGACGCGGCCTGCGCCGCCCTGCCCCGAGCCGGCCGACTCCCCGCCGCGCGACGACGCCGCACGCGCCGGCCGCGACGCTCCGGGCGCCGCGCCCGGAGCCCGCGTGCCGCGCCCCTGCGCCCGGCTGCGCGGGCCGCTCGGCGAGGCGGCCGCGGGACCGCGGCCGGGTCGGCGAGCGGTGTCGGGGCGTCGGGTGGAGGGCATCTGCCTACCTGTTCGTGCGGTCGGGGATTCGCTGCGCGTCGTGCGGTCTCACCGGACACAGCGAAGCTGGGGCCCGGACGTGCCGGACCCCAGCTTGCCTAATCTCATCGCTCAGTGCGAGGAGCCTCGCGGGTCACGCACCCTTGAAACGGGGGAACGCGCCGGCGCCGGCGTAGACCGCCGCGTCGTCGAGGGCCTCCTCGATGCGCAGGAGCTGGTTGTACTTCGCGACGCGCTCGGAGCGGGCCGGGGCGCCGGTCTTGATCTGGCCACAGTTCGTCGCGACGGCGAGGTCGGCGATCGTCGTGTCCTCGGTCTCACCGGAGCGGTGGCTCATCATGCACTTGTAGCCGTTGGACTGGGCCATCGTCACGGCGTCGAGCGTCTCGGTGAGCGAGCCGATCTGGTTGACCTTGACGAGCAGCGCGTTGGCCGTGCCGGAGTCGATGCCGCGGGCGAGGCGCTCGGGGTTGGTGACGAAGAGGTCGTCACCGACGATCTGCACCTTGTCGCCGACCTCGTCGGTCATCTTCTTCCAGCCGTCCCAGTCCTCCTCGTTGAGGGGGTCCTCGATGGAGACGAGCGGGTAGGCGTCGACCCACTTCTCGTAGATCGCGATCATCTCGTCGGACGACTTCTGCTGGCCCTCGAAGGCGTAGGACCCGTCCTTGTAGAACTCGCTGGCCGCGACGTCGAGCGCGAGCGCGATGTCCTTGCCCGGGGTGTAACCCGCGGCCTTGATGGCCTCGACGATGAGGTCGAGGGCGGCCTGGTTGCTCTCGAGGTTGGGCGCGAAGCCGCCCTCGTCGCCGAGACCGGTGGCCAGACCGCGGTCGTGCAGCACCTTCTTCAGCGAGTGGTAGACCTCAGCGCCCCAGCGCAGCGCCTCCTTGAAGGAGGGCGCGCCGATGGGGGCGATCATGAACTCCTGGATGTCGACGTTGGAGTCGGCGTGGGAGCCACCGTTGAGGATGTTCATCATCGGGACCGGCAGCACGTGGGCGTTCGGGCCGCCGACGTAACGGAAGAGCGGCAGGCCGGCCGAGTCGGCGGCGGCGCGGGCGACGGCGAGCGAGACGCCGAGGATCGCATTGGCGCCGAGCTTGCCCTTGTTGTCCGTGCCGTCCAAGGCGAGCATCTCGTTGTCGACGAGGCGCTGGTCGCTCGCGTCGAAGCCGACGATCCGCGGCTCGATCTCGTCGAGGACCGCGTCGACGGCCTGCTCGACACCCTTGCCGAGGTAGCGACCCTTGTCGCCGTCACGACGCTCGACCGCCTCGAACGCGCCGGTGGACGCGCCGCTGGGCACAGCCGCGCGGGCGGTGGTGCCGTCGTCGAGCAGGACCTCGACCTCGACCGTGGGGTTGCCGCGCGAGTCGAGAATCTCCCGGGCGCCGATTTCTTCGATGGTTGCCATCGAGACACTCCTGAACTGGGGATTGGTGGGTGGATTCTTCGTACGGAAGGTTCCGTTCCGCCCCGAGCCTAGACGCTCGACCCCGCCGCGCGGCCCCTGGTGCGCGACCCGGAACCGACGCCTCACCATGTGGACACTTCTGCGTCACCGCGGCCTCGGGTCCGGGCTCCGTGCGGGGCGCGTGTGCGGCGTCCGCCCAGGTCACAGCGCCGACGGTCGGCCTCGGCGACCACGGTCGCGACACCGCGGGCGCGGGCTCGCATATGGGTCGGGGGCGGCCGGCGCGCGAGCCTCTGGTTTGCTGGGCGGGCCGCAGCGCACACCAGGAGGCCGCCATGACCGATACGCCCAGCCCCACCCGCGAGCAGATGCTCCTCGGCGGTCGATGGGTCGACGCCGCCGCCGGCGAGACGCTCGACGTCATCACGCCCACCGACCGCCACCGGGTCATCGCGACGACGCCGCGCGGGCGGGCGCAGGACGTCGACCGGGCCGTCGCGGCGGCACGGGCCGCGTTCCCCGCGTGGGCGGCGCAGCGTTTCGACGCCCGCGCGCGGGTGTTGCTGCGGATCGCGGACCGCCTGGAGGACGAGGCCGAGTCGCTCGCGCAGCTGACGGCACTGGACACCGGCAACGCGCTGCGCACCCAGGCCCGCCCGGAAGCCACCCTGCTCAGCTCCCTCTTCCGGTATGCCGCAGGCGTCGCCGGCGAGGTCAAGGGCGTGACGCTGCCGGGCAGCGGCGACGAGTTCAGCTACACCCGCCGGGTGCCGCTGGGTGTCGTCGGCGCGATCCTGCCGTGGAACTCCCCGCTGATGATCGCCGGCTTCAAGATCCCCGCGGCGCTGGCCGCCGGCAACACGATCGTCGTCAAGGCCGCCGAGGACGCGCCGCTGACGATCCTGGCGCTCGCGCGGATCTGCAGCGACTACCTGCCCGAGGGGGTGCTCAACGTCGTCACCGGCTACGGCGCCGAGGTCGGCGAGGCCCTCGTCGTGCACCCCGACGTCGACAAGGTCTCCTTCACCGGGTCCACGGCCGTCGGCCGCGGGGTCGCCGCCAAGGCCGGGGAGCGCCTCGCGCACTGCTCGCTGGAGCTCGGCGGCAAGTCCCCCTCGATCGTCTTCCCCGACGCCGCCGACGACCCCGACCTGGTCACGCACCTGCTGTCGGCGACCCGTTTCGCCCGGCAGGGGCAGAGCTGCACGGCCGGGTCGCGGCTCTTCCTGCACGAGTCCGTCTACGACGACGTACTGTCCCGGCTCGTCGACGCCGCCGCCGCGCTGACGGTCGGCGACCCGCGCGACGAGGCGAGCGACATCGGCGCGGTCATCAACGCCAAGCAGTACGACCGCATTGCCGGCTACATCGAGGACGGCCGCAGTCAGGAGGGCGTGCAGATCGCCTACGACGGGCACGCTGCGCTGCGGGTCGGCGAGCCCGGCTTCTACCACGCGCCGACGATCTTCAGCCAGGTCCGCAACGACTGGCGGATCGCCCAGGAAGAGATCTTCGGGCCGGTCCTGTCGGTCATCGCGTGGCGCGATGTCGACGACGTCGTGCGGATGGCCAACGACACCCACTACGGGCTCGCGGCGTTCGTCTTCACCCGCGACCTCGACACGGCCCTGCGCACCGCCGACCGCATCGACTCCGGCTGGATCCAGATCAACCAGGGCACCGGCCAACTCGTCGGCCAGTCCTACGGCGGCATGAAGACCAGCGGCATCGG
>JAVTVZ010000048.1:3950-5567 GCA_032229625.1 Dermatophilaceae bacterium
GCACCGGCCAACTCGTCGGCCAGTCCTACGGCGGCATGAAGACCAGCGGCATCGGTCGCGAGGCCTCCATCGAAGGCATGATCGAGGGCTTCACCCAGATCAAGCAGGTCAACGTCCGCCTCCGGTAGGCGAGCTCCGGTATGCGAGCTCCGGTATGCGAGCTCCGGTAGGCGAGGCTGCGGCCGGCGCGGCGGTCCGTCCGCGCCCGGCTGGGCGCGCGACCGCCGCCCCACCCGTCACCGTCGCGCTCCCAGCACGGCGTCGCGCCGACAACCGCCACCGCGAGCTGCGGCCGCAACCGTCAGCGTCGGGCCGCGCGACGCGGCAGAGTGGGGCGATGCGACTGCACTCTCGGACGTTGGACGTCGTCGACTCCCCCATCACCGCGGCCTACGACCTCGTGGCGTTGCGGCAGGACGGGCGGGAGTTGCTCAACCTCGCGCAGGCCGCGCCGACCTACGGGCCGGCCCCGGAGGTGATCGAGCACCTCACGCAGGTCGCGCACACGACGCAGGGCAGCGGGTACACGCCCGTGCCGGGGTTGCCGCACCTGCGCGAGGCGTTCGCCGACGAGCTGACGCAGGCGTACGGCGGGGCACTCGCCCCCGAGCACGTGCTCATCACCTCGGGCGCCAACCAGGCGTTCTGCCTGCTCGCCTCGACGCTGGCGGAGCCGGGCGACGAGGTGATCCTCGTGCTGCCGTTCTACTTCAACCACGACATGTGGCTGCGCCTCGCCGGCTTCCGGCCCGTCTACCTCGACCCCGGGCAGGGGCTCGTCCCGACCGTCGAGCAGGCCCGCGCCCTCATCACCGAGCGCACCGCGATGATCGTGCTCGTCACCCCCGGCAATCCCAGCGGGGTCACGCTCTCGCCGCAGCTCATCGCGGACTTCGCGGCCCTCGCCGCGGAGCGCGGCGTGACGCTCGTGCTCGACGAGACCTACCGCACGTTCCGCGACACCGACGCGCCGCCGCACGACCTCTTCGCGCGCGACGACTGGGGCGAGCACGTCGTCAGCCTGCACTCCTTCTCCAAGGATCTCGCGCTGCCCGGCTACCGGGTCGGGGCGATCGTGTGCGCGCCGGATGTGCACCGCGAGGTCGCCAAGCTCATGGACTGCGTCGCCGTGTGCGCCCCGCGCATCGGCCAGGAGGCCGCATGGGCCGGGCTGACCCGCGCGCACGAGTGGCGCCGCGAACGGGCGCGGGAGATCGCGGCACATCGCAGGGCGTTCGCGGCGGCGATGGCCGACTCCCCCGGTGGCTTCGAGGTCGTCGGGCAGGGCGGGTATTTCGCGTGGGTCCGCCATCCCTTCGGCCGGCGCTCGACGCAGGACGTCGTGCGTGACCTCGTCGTGGACGCCAGTGTGCTGCTCATGCCGGGCACGGCGTTCATGCCCTCGGACGAGGGCCTGATCCGCGTGAGCGTCTGCAACCTGCCCGATGACCAGGTCGGCGAGCTCGTGGCCCGCCTCGCCGAGTCCGGCGCCTGATCCGCCGGCAGCGGACGGCCGGCCCTTGAGGTCAGGGCCGGCCGGCGCGTCAGCGGGCGCGGGTCATGAGGTGCGGAAGGTGCCGCTCGCGACGCCCGCGCCGTCGTGCTCCACGACATACC
>JAVTVZ010000048.1:5667-14736 GCA_032229625.1 Dermatophilaceae bacterium
GAGGTGCGGAAGGTGCCGCTCGCGACGCCCGCGCCGTCGTGCTCCACGACATACCGGTAGGAGGTGTCGCGGGGCAGCACGTAGCGGATCGCCAGGCTCACGTCGCGGCCGCGAGTGCTCGTGCTCGTCGTCCACGTCCGGCCCGACGCCGAGCCGGACGTCGCGGTGACGCGCAGGCGCACGGTGCCGCGCGCGGTCGAGGGGACGTCGACGTCGACGCGCACGCTGCGGCGGCCGGGGTCGACGCTCGTCGGCCACGACGCCTGGCTCGGAGCCGGCGTCGTGGGCGCGGGCGTCGTCGGAGCCGGTGTCGTCGGCGCGGGTGTCGGTGTCGTCGGGGCGGGCGTCGGTGTCGTCGGGGCCGGAGTCGGGGTCGACGAGCCGCTCGGCGCGGGGTTCGCGTCGAGCTGACCGGCCAGGACGGTGCCGAAGCGGGTGCCGAGGTCGTCGTGGTCGAGGCCGGCCGGCTCGGCGCGCGACACGCGGAAGCCGCGGTCGGCATACCAGGCCGAGCCCTTCTTGGCGTCGGCGAGCGCGTTGTAGCCGTCGCTGGCAGTCGTGCCGTCGTCGCGCGAGCCGGTGTACCAGTGCATCGGGAAGCGCGCCTGCTGCGCCGGGTCGAAGGCCGTGGGCGTGACGCGCGGGGTGCCGCCGCCGCCGGCGATGACGGCCCCACCGGCCCCGAGCGCCGCAGCGTGGGCGGGCACGAGGAACTGCGTGATGAGCTGCGCGCCACCGGAATACCCGACGAGCCAGGTGCTGCTCGTGCCCAGGTCGCGGGACGTCTTGGCGATGAGCGAGGCGACGTAGGCGGCGTTGACGCGGCCGTTCTCCCAGAAGGTCGGGGTGCCCGTGCGGTCCGGGGTGCGGATCGACAGGGTCGCGTAGCCGCGGGCGCGGGCGGACTCGACGACGCCGCGGGAGCCGCCGAGCGCCCACGTCGAGGACGGGTTGTCGTGGCCGTACATGCCGTCGCCGTCGAGGTAGACGACCAGGCCCTTGGCGACGCCGCCGGGCAACCCCGAGGTGTAGAGGTGGTAGGTCGACGTCGTGCCGGCGGAGTCGGTGTAGGTGGCCTTGAGGACGGACGACGGGAGCATCACGACAGCGTGCCCCAGCGTGTGGGGCGCCTGGCCGGCCGGCACCGGCGCTGCGGACGACGCCCCGGCGGCGCCGAGGGCGAGGGGCGCGGCGAGGGCCGCGGCGAGACAGAGCTGCACGGCAGAACGCGACACAGGGGGCATCGAGGCGGAGCGCGACAACAGGGACACGTGGGACTCCTTCGCGGCGGCAGCGGGGGCACGCCGGCGTGATCGAGCGCGGGGGCGCTGCGAGCGGGACGAGTGCGGGCGGGACGACCCGCGCGCCGCCGGAGGGAGGGCGACGCAGGCCCCATCGGCCGCCGCGTCACGTGCCTGCGCACTCCTGCGCACTCCGCGGCGCGGGCCTCGCACCACACGGCCGCTCCCGGGATCTCACGGGGGCCGCGGCGGCACCCGACGCTTCGGCCAGCCACGTTGCGCGCCAAGACTTTTCAGCGATTCACGAGAACCGACGAGTCGCCCCTGAGCCGAACGGGACGTCGCAAATATCACGGAACGGCAACGTGCGGTACGCTGGTCACTTGTCCAAGTCGGACGTTCGACTCCTCCAGCACCTCCTGCACAGCCCGCGACGCTCGTTCGCGGTGTGGTGCGTGTCCTGTTGCGCCGGAGCGGGTCTCGTCCGGCGTGCGCGCACGGGGGTACGCGTCGAAGTACGGCCACGCCGTCTCGGACCGCATCGTGACGGTCCTTCTTCGCCTCATGACCGGCTCGACCGGCCGTGCGCCACCGCAGGGATCGAGGGGGGAACACTGCATGACCGACATCGCGGACGCGACGACGGCGCCGGGGGCGCCGGGGCCGCACGGGGGCACCGGCCCGACGCGCACCGGTGACCACACCGGCGAGCGCCCGGGGGCTCGCGCCCGAGGGCGCCTGGAGCGCACGGGATTCGAGCGACCCGACCACGACACCGTGACCGCCGACGCCACGCGCGACGTCGTGGCGCGCGATGTCATCGCGGGCGATGTCACCGACGCGGGCCCCGACCCCGCGGCCCGACCGGCGCTGCGCACCCGCATGCACCACTACTTCGAGGCCTCCGCCGACACGACGCCCGACGCGGTCGCGCTGCGCTGGGAGGGCGGCGAGTGGACCTACGCCGAGCTCGACGCCCGCGCGAACCAGGTCGCCCACGTCCTGCTCGAGACCGGCGCCCGGCCCGGCGGCCGCGTCGGGCTCTTCCTGCCGCGCACCGAGCTGCTGTACGCCGTGTTGCTGGGCGCGCTCAAGGCCGGCTGCGCCTTCGTGCCGATCGACCCGCAGACCCCGGCCGACCGGCTGCACTACTTCGCCTCCGACGCCGCCGTCGACGTGCTCGTCACCGGCAGTGAGCTGCTCGACGTCTGCACCGACGTGCCCGCGCCCGTCCTGGCGATCGACACCGCCACCGACCGCCTCGACGCCGCGCCGAGCAGCCGCGTCGAGGTCGCCGAGACCGGCGACCCGGGCGCCTACGTCATCTACACCTCCGGCTCGACGGGCCTACCGAAGGGCGTCGACGTCGCCCAGTCGAGCATCTGCAACTTCCTCTACGAGATCACGCACCTGTATGACGTGCGGCCCGGCGACCGCGTCTACCAGGGCATGACGATCTCCTTCGACTTCGCCATCGAGGAGGTGTGGCCGACGTGGGCCGCGGGCGCGACCCTCGTCGTCGGCCCGACCGACGGCCGCCGCATCGGCGAGGGCCTGACGACCTTCCTGGAGGATCAGGCGATCACGCTGCTCTACTGCGTGCCGACCGTGCTGGCGACCGTCGAGCGCGACATCGCCTCGATCCGCGGCCTCATGGTCGGCGGCGAGGCCTGCCCGCGTGAGCTCGTCGAGCGCTGGTCACCGGGACGCCGCATGCTCAACACCTACGGGCCGACCGAGGCGACCGTCACCTGCACCGTCGGCGAGCTGCTGCCCGGCCGGGCCGTGACGATCGGCGTGCCCGTCCCCTCCTACACCGCGCTCATCCTCGACGAGCAGCGCCGGCCCGTGCCCGACGGCCAGGACGGCGAGCTGGCCATCGGCGGCATCGGCGTCGCCCGCGGCTACCTCAACCGGCCCGAGCTGACCGCGGACCGCTTCATCGCCCACCCCACCGACCCGGCCGCCGGGCGCATCTACCGCACCGGCGACCTCGCGCGCATCCAGGAGGACGGGGAGATCGTCTACCTCGGCCGCGCGGACGCCGAGGTCAAGATCCGCGGCCACCGCGTCGACCTCGGCGAGATCGAGAGCGTCATGATGCGCGACCCGCTCGTGCCGGTCGCGGCCGTCAAGCACCTGACGTCCGGCCCGCCCGGTGGCGAGCTCGCGGCCTACCTCGTGCTCGGTGACGCCGCGGGCGCCGGACTCGACGGCGACGCCGTCATCGCGCGGGTCGTCGCGACCATGCGCGAGGTGCTGCCGCCCTACATGATCCCCGCGTTCGCGGAGGTCGTCGACGGTATGCCGATGCTGCCCAGCGGCAAGGTCGACCGCAAGAGCCTGCCCGACCCGAGCACCCCGCGGCTCATCAGCGGCGGCCCTGTCGTCGCGCCGAGCACCGCGATGGCGGCCTGGGTGCGCGACGTGTGGGCCGACACCCTCGGCGTCGACGCGGCCGACCTGTCGGTCGCGGCGGACTTCTTCACCGACCTCGGCGGCCACTCGCTGCTCGCGGCGACCGTCACCTCCCGGCTGCGCACCGACGAGCGCGGCGCCGGGATGTCGGTCATGGACCTCTACTCCCACCCGAGCATCGAGGCCCTCGCCGACCACCTGTCGCTGCGCTCGCTCGATCACGACGAGCCGCGCGAGCAGGTCGTCGCGCGGCCGCGGGCGCCCCGCCCCTCCGGGCTGCGGGTCGCGGCCTTCGGCGCCGCCCAGCTCGCGCTGCTCTTCGCCTTCGTGCTCGTCGCGTTCGCGCCGGTCTCGACGATCTACTGGTACCACGACGGTCGCCCGTCGCTGGTCATGCTCGAGCACCTCGCGATCGCCTTCCCGCTGACCTACCTCGCGGGCCGCTGGCTGCTGCCGCTGCTCATCGTCCGGGTCGCGAGCCTGGGGCTGCGCGAGGGCGAATACCCGCTCTTCGGGTGGACCCACCTGCGGGTGTGGACGGTCGAGAAGGCCATGACCATCTCGCCGCTGAACAACCTCGCCGGGTCGGCCTTCATCGCCGGATACCTGCGCCTGGCCGGCGCCCGCGTCGACGAGGCCACGCACATCGGCACGACCCAGATCCCGCTGCCGACGATGGTGCAGATCGGCGCCGGCGCCTCCGTCGGCTATGCCGCGCACCTGCAGGGCTACGACCTGCGCGGCGGCGTGCTGACGATCGGCCAGGTGCGCCTGGAGGAGCGGGCGACCGCGGCCGCGCAGAGCGTGCTCGTCGGCCCCGTCACCCTCGGCGCCGGCAGCTACCTCGCGCCGCAGTCGACCCTGCCCACCGGCACCGTCACCGGCCCGGGCCAGAGCTGGGTCGGCTCGCCGGCGACGCTGCAGGAGACGAACGACGACGAGGCCGTCGCCCTCATGCAGGGCTGCTCGCAGGCCCCGACCCGCTGGTCCTCCCACCTCAAGCAGCGCTTCGTCGGCGGGCTCATCGCCCTGGAGCTGACGCCGCTCATCGCGCTGCTGCCGGCCGTGCTGCTCATCTGGTGGGCGCTGGTGACCTTCGGCGACCTCGCCGGGCTGATCGCGACCGCCGCCACCGGCGTGCTCTTCGTCGTCGGGTCCTGCGTGACGATCCTGTGGCTGCGCCGCTTCGGGCTGCCCGTCACCCCCGTCGGCGTGCGGCACCTGCGCTCCGGGCTCGGCGTCGACAAGTGGTTCGCCGACCGGCTCCTGGAGACGAGCCTGCTGCTGACGAACACGCTCTACGCCACCCTCTACACGCCGTGGTGGCTGCGCCGGCTCGGCGCGCGCATCGGCCGCGGCGCCGAGGTCTCGACGATCGCCAACATCGACCCCGACCTGCTGACCATCGGCGACGAGTCGTTCGTCGCCGACATGGCCAGCGTCGGCGGCGCGACCTACTGCAACCACCACGTCGCCTTCCGCCCCACGACCGTGGGGACGCGCGCCTTCGTCGGCAACGCGTCCTACGTGCCCGCCGGCACCGACCTCGGCGACGGCTCGCTGCTCGGCGTCGGCTCCGTGCCGCCGCCCGGGGGCGTGCCGGCCGGCACGTCGTGGCTCGGCAGCCCGTCGTTCTTCCTGCCCCGCCGCGAGGTCTTCGACGACTTCGGCGAGGACGTGACCTTCCGGCCGCGCCGCCGCCAGGTCATCGAGCGGTATGCGATCGAGGCGCTGCGCATCGTGCTGCCCTCGACGCTGCTCGCGCTGTCGACCTTCGGCACCCTGTGGCTGACCTCCCGCGCGGCGGAGGCGAACTGGTCGTGGCCGATGATGCTGCTCGCCGCGCCCGTCGCGGCCGTGCTGTGCTCGCTGGCGACCGTGCTCGTCGTCGCCGCCATCAAGTGGGTCGTCGTCGGGCGCTACCGCCCGCGCGTCGAGCCGCTGTGGGGCCGCTTCGTGCGCCGCACCGAATTCGTCACCGGCGTCTACGAGGCCGCGGCCGTGCCGATCCTCTACGCCGGCCTGACAGGCACGCCGCTCATGGGCCCCGCGCTGCGTCTGCTCGGCGTGCGCGTCGGCGCCCGCTCCCTGGTGTGCACGACCTACCTCACCGAATTCGACCTCGTGCACCTCGGCGACGACGTCGTCGTGCACCCCGAGGTGTCGCTGCAGACGCACCTCTTCGAGGACCGCGTCATGAAGATGAACACCATCGACATCGGCGACCGCGTCGACGTCGGCACCCGCGCGGTGGTCCTCTACTCCACCCACGTCGGCGACGACGCCCGCCTGTCCCACCTGTCCCTGGTCATGAAGGGCGAGAGCCTGCCGCCCGCGACCCGGTGGTCCGGCATCCCCGCCCAGCAGGACGCGACGATCGGAGCACGGTCATGACCGCCACCCTCCCGGGCACCGCCTCGCCCGCCGACCGCCCCGACGAGCCCACCGCGGCGGCCACGAGCACGACCGCCGTCGCGCCGCGGCTGAGTCATCAGTGCGAGGAGGTCGGGCCCCGCTTCGACGGCCCCGCCTCCCAGCGGGCCGGTGGCCGTGCGCGCCCGGGGCGTCTCGTCGGCCTCGACGCCGCCCGCGGCATCGCCCTCATCGGCATGATCGCCGTGCACACCATCAGCGCCGAGACCGACGACGGCGGGGTGTCGCTGGCGTGGCTGCTCTCCTCGGGCAAGTCCTCGGCGCTCTTCGCGGTGCTCGGCGGCGTCGGCATCGCCTTCATGACCGGGCGCACCACCGCGCCGCACGGCGCCGACTGGGCGCGGGCCGCGGTCACCCCGATCGTGCGCGGCCTGCTCATCCTCGGGATCGGCCTGCTCATCGGGCCGTATGTCGTCGCCGACGACGCGCACGTCATCCTGCCCTACCTCGGCCTGATGTTCCTGGCCTCGGCGCTGCTGCTGCCGCTGCGCGCCTCGACCCTCATCGGCCTCGGGCTGGGCTGGGCCGTGCTCTCACCCGTGCTCTCCTACGTGCTGCGCCTGGGCGACCCGCTGTGGAGCCCGGTCAACCTCACCGTCGCCTCCGTCGCGGCCGACCCCGTCGGCGCCGCGCAGGTGCTGCTGCTGACCGGCGCCTTCCCGGTGCTGACGTGGATGTCCTACCTGTGCCTCGGCCTGGGCATCGGGCGCTGCGACCTGACGACCCGCAAGGTCGTCACCGGGCTCGTCGTCGGCGGCGCCGCCCTGGCCGCGGTCGCCGCGGGCGTGACGCGGCTCTTCCTGCAGCTGGGGGCCCTCGACCTCGCCGCCGGCGACGTCGGCGGACACACCACCCTCGAGGACTTCACGTCCTACGTCCTGTGGGGTGGCGACGGCACGCTGCCGGCCGACTCCCCGTGGTGGCTCACCGTCAACGCCCCGCACACCGGCACGCCGCTGGACCTGCTCTACACCGCCGGTATCGCGATGCTCGTCATCGGCCTGCTGCTCGCCCTGTCGCTGGCCATCGGTCCGATGCTGCACGTCCTCGCCGCGCCCGGCAGCATGACGCTGACGATCTACACCGCGCACGTGCTCGTGCTCGGGATGCTCAGCGAGATGCCGGAGGTCGCCGACTTCGCCCTGCAGGTCATCGTCGCCACCGTCTTCGCGCTCTTGTGGTCCAGCCGCTTCCGCCGCGGCCCCCTGGAGTGGGTCGTCTGGCGGATCACGAGCCTGGTCGCCCCGAAGCGCCGGCGCGCGGCCTGAGCGCCGCTCGCCCCGGTGCGACACCGCGCGACTCGACGAGGCCGGCCCCGCTGCGGGGCCGGCCTCCGTGGGGGTCACGGGCTCACTACACTCCCAGGGTGATCCGCACCCGCCCCCGCCGCGAGCGCCGCCGGCTTCGGCGCGCGGACCTCCTCGCCCCCCTCGCCGCGCTGCTCGTCGCGGGGCTGGCGGCGTGCACCGGCCCGTCGGGTGGGCACCTGCCCGACGGCACCGACCTGTCCCCCGAGCAGACGTCCCCCGACGCCGCCCGCGACGCCCCGTGGCCCGCGCCCGACCCGGCCCGGCCCGTCGTCGACCTGTCCTTCACGCTGCCCGAGACGCTGGACCGGGCGACCGGCACCGAGCGTGTCGTCTTCACTCCCGACCAGCAGGTCTGCGACGTCGTCTTCCGCGCCTGGCCCAACTCGCCCTACTCCGCCGAGGCGGGCAGCGCGCTGACCGTCGACCGGCTCTTCGTCGACGGTCGCGCCCTGACCCCGCAGGTCGAGGCGGCCGGGGCCCCCGACGGCGCGCCGGGCACCCTGATCTCGGCGCGGCTGCCGCAGTGCTCCCCGGGTGGGCGGGCGCTGACGATCGACCTCGGCTTCAGCGTCCGGCTCGGCGAGGCCCCCGACGACCGGCTCGGCCACTCCCCCGACCGGCGCGTGGCCTGGCTCGGCACGGCGTTCCCGCTGCTGGCGTGGGAGCGCGGCCGCGGGTGGGATCGCACCCCGGCCGTGCGTGTCGTCGGCGAGAGCACGACGAGCGAGACCTTCCGGCTGCGCCGCCTCGACGTCACGGCACCGCGCGGGCTGCGCGTCGCGGGCCTCGGCACCCCCGGCGGGACCAGCGACGACACGGCGGCCGGCACGACCCGGCACCGCTTCAGCGCCGACGCCGTGCGCGACGTCACCCTCACCGTCGGCGACCTCGACATCACCGAGCGCACCGTCGGCGGCACGACTGTGCGCGTCGCGCGCGCCCAGGGCGCCGCCGCGGGCGCGCAGGAGTGGCTCGAGGAGTCCGAGCGGCTGCTGCGCGACCTGTCCGGGCAGCTCGGGCCGATCCCCTACCCCGACGTGTGGATCAGCGTGCTGCCGCACGTCACCGACGGCGTCGAATATCCCGGTGCCGTGCAGATGTCCGACATCGACCCCCGCGGGGAGCGCTGGCTGCTGACGCACGAGCTCGCGCACCAGTGGTTCTACGGGCTCGTCGGCAACAACGCCGGCCGGCACCCGTGGCTCGACGAGTCCACCGCCACCTACGCCCAGGAGCGCGTCGACCCGACCGCGCTCAGCGGCGAGGACCCGCACGAGTGGCTCGGGCTCGACGGCCAGGTCGGCCGGCCGATGACGTGGTGGGCCCAGCAGCGCCGACCCGACCGGGAGTATGTCGCCACCGTCTACCGCGGTGGGGGGCGGGCGCTGCTGCAGGCCCGCGAGGCCGCCGGGGGCGACGCCTTCGACGCCGCGATCCGGGGCTACTTGCGGGCCAACGCGCACACGATCGCCGAGCCCGCCGACCTGGCCGACGCCCTGGCCGACCTGCCGGCCGCCACCGACGTGCTGCGCTCGGCCGGGGCGCTCACGGACTGACCGCGAGCGCGACCACGGGCTGCGCTCAGCCCGTGGGGGCGGCCGTCGCCCCGGAGGGCACCGCGTCGAAGTCCAGCTCGACCTCGCCGTCGAAGTTGCGGATCAGCCAGT
>JAVTVZ010000049.1:0-2653 GCA_032229625.1 Dermatophilaceae bacterium
CGGCGGCCCAGCGCCTCTACGGCTGGACCGCCCAGGAGGCCCTCGGGACGCGCCTCGATGAGCTGCTCACCGTCTTCCTCGCGGACGGCACACCCTTGACCGATCGGGTCGACGGCGCGTTCCTCGAGCGCGCCATCGCGCGAGGGCCGGTGAGCTACACCGTGATCCGCAAGGACGGCTCGACCGCCGAGGTCGAGTCGCGGGTCTGGGGTCAGGACGATCACGGCGGACGCATCTATACCGCGCTCGTCCGCGACATCGCCGCGCGGCGTCGCGCCGAGCGGGAGCTGCTCGATCTCAACCGCAGCCTCGACGAATTCGCCGCCGTCGCCGCCCACGACCTGCGCGGACCGCTCGCCGCGATCCGCGGCAACCTCGAGCTGCTCGAGGACACCGCGCTCGAGCGCGACGACACCGACGACCTCGTCGTCATCGGGCGGATCCGCCGCTCCAGCGACCGCGGGCTGGCGCTCATCGACGACCTGCTGCGCTACGCCCGGGTCGGTCGGGCCGGTCTGCAGAGCGCGCGGGTGGGTCTGGGTGACCTGGCCCGGGGCGTGGCCGACGAGGTCGCCGCGCGCGCCGACCGGCCGGTGCGGATCGACGTCGAGGACCTGCCGGCCGTCAACGGCGACGCCGGGTCGCTGCGCCAGGTACTCGTCAACCTCATCGAGAACGCCGTCAACTACTGCCCGCCCGATCGGGAGCCGCGGATCGTCTGCGCCGCCGGGCGTGCGCCCGACCGGACCCAACTCCTGCTGACCGTCACCGACAACGGCGACGGCGTGCCCGCCGACGAGCGCGACCGCATCTTCGAGATGTTCCAGCGCGGCGCCGGCTCCGCGCGGCACGCCGGTACCGGTGTCGGGCTCGCCTTCTGCCGGCGGGTCGTCGAGCGGCACGGCGGCACGATCTGGGTGACCGACGCGCCCGGCGGCGGCAGCCGCTTCGCCCTGACCCTGCCGCGCCACTTCGAGCCCATCGAAGGCACGGCGCCCCTGCTCGGCCCCGTCCGCGAGCCCGGGTCGGAGCCGCATCCGCACGAGCACCCGCTCGAGCATCCGGCGCGGGAGCATCCGGCGCGTGATCATGAGCACGGCCCGCCCGCGCAGGCCCACTCCTAGCGCAGAGCCATCCGCGAGGCGGTTCTCGGCCCGTGGCCGGCGTAGTCCCGGTCCTGACGGCGCTGCCCCGGGGGTCGAGATCGCGGGCTTGTCGGTGCGCCGGTCTACGCTCCCGGGTGTGACGCAGCCAGATCCCGACGGCACGACCGCGCCGGCAGCCGCCGGCGCTGACGCCGCCGAGGCTCGGGGGTGGGCCGCCGCGGGCTCCCCGGGCGAGGGCCGGTCCGATGTCGGGGCCTCGGGTGTCGGGGCCTCGGGTGTCGCGGCGTCGGGTGTCGGGTCGTCGGGTGTCGGCGCGCTGGATGTCGAGCCGTCGAGCGTCGGGCCGTCGAGCGTCGAGCCGTCGGATGGCGAGCCGTCGAGCGTCGGGCCGTCGGATGACGAGCCCGTGGGCGTCGAGCGGTCGGACGACGAGCCCGTGGGCGTCGAGCTGCCGGACGTGGGGCCGATCGACGTGCTCCTCACGTGGTCGGCGATGCGGCGCGGCGGGGGCGATCCGACCTACGCGCGTCGGCCGGGGGAGCGCAGCGTGTGGAAGGCCTGGCAGACGCCGCACGGCCCCGTGACGGTCTGCGTGCGCCAGAGCGATCCCGGTGCTCCGGTGCGGGCGCGCGCGTGGGGGCCGGGCGCGGCGTGGGTCGTGGCGCGGCTGCCGGCGATGGTCGGTGCGGGCGACGACCCCGGCGGTTTCGAACCGCGCCACGACGTGGTGGTGGCGGCCTGGCGGCGCTTCCCGGGCCTGCGGGTCCCGACGACGGGGCTGGTCATCGAGGCCCTCGTGCCCTCGATCATCGAGCAGCGGGTGACCGGCGCCGAAGCGTTCACGTCCTACCGACGGCTCGTGCGGCGCTTCGGGTCGCGCGCGCCCGGCCCGGCCGGCGAGCACGGCCTGTGCGTCGCGCCGACCGCCCGCCAATGGGCCCGCGTGCCGTCGTGGGCGTGGCTGCGCGCGGGCGTCGACCCCGCCCGGTCCGACACCGTGATGCGGGCGATGCCGCACGCCGCCGCGCTCGAGGCGTGCGTCGGCCTGTCGTCCGCCGCGGCCCGTGCGCGCCTGATGTCGGTGCGCGGCATCGGGGTCTGGACCGCCGCCGAGGTCGCCCACATCGCCCTCGGCGACGCCGATGCCGTCAGCTTCGGGGACTATCACGTGGCCAAGGACATCGGCGTGGCCCTCACCGGAGCCGAGGTCGACGACGTCGGCCTGGAGCAGATCCTGCAGCCGTATGTCGGCCACCGCTATCGCGTGCAGCGACTCGTCGAGCTGGCCGGCCTACGCCGCGAACGCCACGGCGCGCGCCGCTCCCTGCCCACACACCTGCCGACCCGCTGGTGACCCCGCCGCCGGCCGCCGGCGCGAGAGCAGGGACTGCTCGACCCCGTGGTCGGCGGCGGTGCTCGGCGATGGCCGCCTGTCGGGGAGGTGCCGCCGTGCCACGGACGGGGTGTGAACTCGGCCGGCTGCGCGGGCTTGTGTCGCGGTCGGTGTCGTGGCGCTTCGGCGTCGTGAGGGCGAACGGGACTGCGTA
>JAVTVZ010000050.1:0-2632 GCA_032229625.1 Dermatophilaceae bacterium
GGCATCGCGGCGAGGCATCGCGGACGACGGCGCAGCAGATCAGTGAGAGGACTTCTCAGCGTGGGGATTTTCGACCGGTTCGGCAAGGACACCCAGCCAGCGACGCCCGCGGGGGCGCAGGACGGCGCGCTCTCCGGCGCCGCGAGCAGCTTCGTGCAGCGGCTGCTCGACGTCGGTATCGACGGTCGGGCGACCTTCGACTCCGCGCAGCAGGTGGCGACCACCGCGCTGGGCCGCGCAGGCGGCGATGCGGACAGGGCGATCGACGCGATCGTCAACGAGCACACCAAGCTCGCCGCAGCGGGCGGCTTCGTCACGGGCCTGGGTGGGTTCATCACGCTGCCGGTCGCGCTGCCGGTCAACGTCGTCGGCTTCTACATCCTGGCGACGCGCATGTCCGCGGCCATCGCGGCCGTGCGCGGCTACGACGTCGGCGCGCCCCACGTGCGCTCGGCCGTGCTGCTCGGTCTCGTCGGCGCCGACGCCGAGGACGTGCTGCGCAAGGCCGGCGCGACGATGAGCGGCGGCCGCCTCGCGAGCCTGGCGACGGCGCGTCTGCCGGGGCCGGTGCTCATGGCCGTCAACAAGGGCGTCGGCTTCCGCATGGTCAACCAGCTGGGGCGCAAGACCTTCACCAAGCTCGGCCGCGGCATCCCGCTGGCCGGGGGAGTGCTCGGCGCCGGCGTCGACGTCTTCATGATCCGCCGGATCGCCGACCACGTGCGCCACGAGTTCCCGACCAAGGCCCCGCAGATCGGGCCGGCCTGAGTCGACCGCCGTCGCGGCCGACCGCTGATGCCCCGGTAGCGCGGAGCCGCCGCCGCGGGTGAGGTCGGCCGCGGCGGCCCGCTCGTCCCCATGCCACAGGGGCATCACGGGACTGTCCACAGGCGTTTTTCGCGGATCTGCGGGGTGTCGGCGCCCCCTGGGCAGGCTGCCGCCCATGAAAGCCGTGATCTCGGCCCGCTCCGCGGGCGAACTCGCCGTCCTCATCCCGCACGTGCTCGGCTACCACCCGGACGAGAGCCTCGTGCTCGTCGGGCTGCGCGCCGGCCGCGTCGTCGTCGCCGCCCGGGTCGATCTGCCGCCCGACGACGTGCTCGCGGACCCGCGGCGGCGCGGCGTCGTGCACGCCGAGCTGCGGTCCGCCGTCGCGTCGCTGGTCGACGACTGCGACGAGGGGCTCGTCCTCGGGTTCGAATCCCACCCCGGGCAGTCCGCCACCCTCGAGCGCCTCACGTGCAGCCTGGCCGCCGAGGCGGGGCTGCGACTGGCGTTCGCCGTGCGGGTCTGCCGGGGCCGGTGGGGCAGTTGGGTCGGCGCGGAGCAGATCGGCGGTGGCGCGGTGCCCGCGCTGCACGAGGTGCCCGGCGTCGCCGACTTCATCTACCGCGGCAGCGCCCCGATGCGCTCACGCGCGGCGATCGGGGAGTTCCTGCTCGGGCAGGACGGTGACGTCGGCCCGGTCCGCCAGGCCCTGGCGCGGCTGCGTCGCCGCCCGCCGTGGGTGCGGCGACGGTGCCACGGGTCGGCCATCGTCGCGGACGGTGACGTCCCGCAGGCGCCCGACGGGCGGCTCGAGGACGCGTGCGCCGCCTGGCGGGGCGTGCTGCACGGGCCGGTCGGCGCGCAGGCGGCCGCCGACGCCCTGTACGCCTTGGAGGGGGACCTCGCGCTGCGCGACGAGATCTACGGCTGGCTCGCGCCCGACCTGGCGGTCGACCCGCAGGCGGTGCCGCAGCGGCTGCGGGGACGGGTCGCGGCGGCGCTCGGGCAGCGCCGCGACTACGGGCACGGCGCGCTCGCGGACGCGCTCATGGCCCTGACGCGCCGGTGCCCCACGCCCGATCGAGCCCCGGTGCTCGTCGCGCTCGCCCTGTGCGCGTGGACCGACGGCGACGGCACGCTCGCGCGGGTGGCCCTCGACCACGCCCTGACGCTGGAGCCGGAGCATCGCCTGGCGAAGCTGCTGCGCCTCGCCCTCGAGAGCCACCTGCGCCCGGGGCGTCGACGCCCCCAGGGCCTCGCGTCCTGACGCCCTGCCCGCTCCGGGACACCGCCACCAGCGGTCGCGACCCGTTGCCGGCGGAGGTGCTTTGCCCGGTGGGGGGCAAGATGTCGGTTACGGTCGTCACGTGTCGACGCCGCGCAGGCTCGTCCGGGCCCACGCCTCGGCACGCACCCGGGCCGAGCGCGCCCGCGTGCCGGATGTGATCTGGAGGGATTGTCATGACCGTGGTCGTCGGGTACGTGCCCACCAACGAGGGGCGAGCCGCCCTGCGACGCGCAGCCCAGGAGTGCAAGCTGCGGGGCACCGGCCTCATCGTGGTGAGTTCGGCGCGCGGCGGTCGCCGTCAGGACGAGATCGAGGTGGCCCGCTTCCAGGAGGCCCTCGGGCAGGTGCAGGCCGAGCTCGACGCGCTCGGGATCTCGCACGAGGAGCGGCAGTTCGTCCGCGGCAACGAGCCCGCGGAGGACCTCATCGCCGTCGCCGACGAGGTCGACGCCGACTTCATCGTCATCGGCCTGCGCCGCCGCACCCCGGTCGGCAAGCTGCTCCTCGGCTCCAACGCCCAGCGGATCCTGCTCGAGGCGTCCTGCCCGGTGCTCGCCGTCAAGGCCGACGCCTGAG
>JAVTVZ010000051.1:0-3937 GCA_032229625.1 Dermatophilaceae bacterium
CCGGCGCTCCGACCACCGGCGCTCCGGCAGGCGGTGCTCCGGCAGGCGGTGCTCCGGCAGGCGGTGCTCCGACAGGCGGTGCTCCGTCCGGTGGTGCTCCGACTGTTGGCCCTCCGATCGATGGCTCCCCTACCGGCGGCGGTCGGAACGGAGGCGCGTCGAGTGACGGCGCTTCGAGTGACGGCGCTGCAATCGGAGGTGCTTCGAGTGGCGCGCTGGCCGGCGGCGCGCCGGCCGACGGAGCTCCCGCCGGCGGTGACGATCGGGATGGTGCCGCGAGCGCGTCTGCCGGTCCGGCGAGTCCCGCGACGGGGCCGGCGTCCGGGGCCGCGCGCGATGCCGCGCCCGGCGTCCGCTCCGGGCCGGCCACCGACCCCACCGGGCCCGTCGGTGAATCCCCTCGGGCGCGGCCGGACGCCGAGCAGACGTCGTCGCAGCGGCGGCACGCCGCGGAATCGTCCCAGTCCCAGTCCCAGTCCCAGCCCCAGTCGTCGCAGTCGCAGGTGTCGCCGCGCCCCGCGGAGTCGGTCGCGGCTCCGGAGAGGCCCGGGCGCGCTGCCGTCGACCGGCCGGCCCCGGGGCGCCCGTCGTCCGGGCGCGAGGCCTTCCGTGCGGCCCTCGCCGAGCAGGCGCGCCGCAGTGCGGCCGGGGGCGGCGCTGCGGAGCCGTCGGCGGCGCGGCGTCCGCTCGTCGACGACACCGTGGTCAGCGCCGACGACGAGAGCATCGACGACCTCGGCACGGTCGGCCAGCCCGTCATCGCCGAGGTGCTCGGCGGCGTCGTCATCCGCGAGATCGAGGCCTGAGCGGCGCCCGGGCTCGGGAGCGCAGCCGCCCGCCGTGCAGGGCCGTAGCGGCGCTGTCGCCGTCGGCGCCGTCACCATCGCCGTCGGCGCCGTCACCATCGGCGTCGGCGCCCTCACCTGCCGTCACCCTTTCGTGCGTCAACCCTGCCGTACGTCGACCTTTCCGTGCGTCGCCATGGCGACTGGCTGCCCGTGGGATGCGCCGTGACCGCTAGTCTTCGCGCGTGCAGCGAGCGGCGATCGGCGACATGCCCCCCTTCTACGAGATGACCCGCCAGACGGTCGGCAAGGGTCTGCGGCTGGTGCTGCGTCCGACGATCATCGGCGTCGACCACATCCCGTCCGGCGGCCCGGCGATCCTGGCCAGCAACCACCTGTCGTTCTTCGACAGCATCGTCATCCCGCTGGCGTCGCCGCGGCACGTCGCGTTCCTCGCGAAGTCGGAGTACTTCACGGGCACCGGTGTGCGCGGCGCGATCAACAAGGCGTTCTTCACCGCCGTCGGCGCGATCGGCGTCGACCGCGACGACCCGCGTGCCGGGCAGCGCTCGCTGGAGCTGCAGCTCGACGTGTTGCGCGGCGGCGGCGCTGTCGGCATCTACCCCGAGGGCACCCGCTCCCGCGACGGGCGGCTCTATCGGGGCCGCACCGGCGTGGCCCACCTGGTGCTCAGCTCGGGGGCGCCGGTCGTGCCCGTCGCGCTGTCCGGCACGGAGAACATCCAGCCCGTCGGCAGTCGCTTCATGCGCCCGGCGAAGGTGTCGATCACGTTCGGTGAGCCGATGGACCTCGCGTCACGCTACGAGGGCGTGCCGCTGGGCCGTGCGCGTCGCCAGATCACCGACGACATCATGACCGCCATCCAGGCGATGAGCGGTCAGGAGCCCGCGGGCATCTACAACGAGCGGCCCGCCGCCCAGGCCTGAGCGTCGCTGCCGGTCGGCCGCCTCGCGCCAGTCCGGCGCCTGTCACGCGCCTGTCACGGGGCCAGGGTGGCCCGTCGAGGTTGTCGGCCGATCCGCCGTCGAGCACGTAGGGTGGAATGGTGTTCGAAGGCGCGGTGCAGGATCTCATCGACGAGCTGGGCAGGCTGCCCGGCATCGGCCCCAAGGGCGCCCAGCGCATCGCGTTCCATCTGTTGGCGGCCGACGAGGCCGAGGTCACGGCGCTGATCGACGCGCTCGTCGAGGTGAAGTCCAAGGTCCGCTTCTGCGAGATCTGCGGCAACGTCTCCCAGAGCGAGCAGTGCCGCATCTGCGCCGACCCGCGCCGCGACGCCTCACTCATCTGCGTCGTCGAAGAGGCCAAGGACGTCGTGGCGATCGAGCGGACGCGCGAGTTCCGCGGGCGATACCACGTGCTCGGCGGCGCGATCAGCCCGATGGAGGGCGTCGGTCCGGACGACCTGTCGATCGCCCAGCTCTTCACGCGGCTCGCCGACGCGACCGTCACCGAGGTCATCATCGCGACCGACCCCAACCTCGAGGGGGAGGCGACCGCCACCTACCTCGTGCGTGCCCTGAGCCCGCTCGGGGTGCGCATCTCACGCCTCGCCTCCGGCCTGCCGGTCGGCGGCGACCTGGAATACGCCGACGAGATCACGCTCGGCCGCGCCTTCGAGGGCAGGAGATTGCTCAATGCCTGAACTACCCGGAATGCCGTCGGAGGCCGAGGTCATCGACTCCGACCTGGCTCTGCTGGCCGACGAGTCCGCGCAGGAGGCGAGGGCGTTCCTCGTGCTCGTGCGGCAGGTCGCGGCCGGGGAGTCGCCGGACATCGCGATCCCCATGCTGCTGCTCGCCATGTCCCAGGTGCTCGTCACGGGGGCCCGCCTCGGGGCGATCTCCGACGTCGTGCCGGCGCAGCGCTTCGAGCCCGACCTCGGCAGCGACGAGGACGTCGAGGGCCTGCGCAACGATCTGGCGGCCCTGCTGACCGGCCTCGACGACTACGTCGAGGTCGTCGACCCCCTGACGACGACCGAGGTCAGCGCCGGGCAGGTCTCCGGTGACATCGCCGACGTCGCCTCGGCGCTCATGCACGGGCTGCGGCATTACGCCGACGGCGAGCTCAGCGAAGCGCTGTGGTGGTGGCAGTTCAGCTACCTGTCGTCGTGGGGCGCCCGCGCGGCGAGCGCGCTGCGCGTGCTGCAGTCCGTCATCTCGCACATCCGCCTCGACGCGGACGAGGACGTCGTCGCCGAAGCGCAGTTCGACGCCCTGCACGGGGCCTGAGCGCCACGATCCTGCGGCCGGCTCCCGGTCCTGAGCGGCGCCGACGTCGAGGCGTCGAGTGTCGACGTCGGAGCGGCGCATGCTGACGTGGCGGCGCTGCGCGACTCCTCGAGTCGCTGTGCGTCACGTGGGGGCGCGTGGGAGCGACACGAGGTGACCGAGAGGGCCCCGGCGTGTCCGGGAGTGCCACTACGTGCCGGTGGACCCGTGCGTCGCGTACGTGCGGGTCGGGCTCCTGCGCGTGGTTGAGCGGCGCCGACGTGGGGGCACTGTGCGTCGCGCGGGGGCGGTGCGGGTCACGTGGGGGCGCGTGGGAGCGACACGAGGTGACCGGGAGCGCCCCGACGTGTCCGGGAGCGCCCCGACGTGTCCGGGAGTGCCCCTACGTGCCGGTGGGCCAGAGCGTCAGGGGCGACTCCGGACCTCATGGCCGGGGTCAGCGAGTCCGGGTCGTCGCGCCCGGTCGGCGAGCCCAGGGGAGCAGCCGACGCAGGCGTGGCGCGTCCCCGGCCGGACGGCGCGGGGCTCTGCCCACACGATCCTGTGGTGAGCGCAGGCGCCGGACCGCCCAACCGAGGCTCGCCCCGCCGACGGCGAGGCTGCCGAGCAGGCCCACCGGCCACAGCGCAGGACCGGCGGCCGTCTCGGGGTCGGCGTCCGTGGGTTCCGTGGGTTCCGTGGGTGCTGTAGAACCCGTGGTCGTCGGAGCCGTCGGGCCGGGAGGCGCCGACGCCGCGCTCGTACCGGTCGGCGGGGCAGTTCCAGGCGTGGCAGTTCCAGGGGTCGCAGGCTTTGCAGTACCGGTCGGCGCGCCGGTCGAGGCCCCGGGGGGCGTCGTCGCGGCGGCTGCGGGCCCGGTGCCGGACGCCGAGACCCCGGACGACGAGACCCCGGACG
>JAVTVZ010000051.1:4037-5469 GCA_032229625.1 Dermatophilaceae bacterium
CGAGACCCCGGACGACGGGACCCCGGACGACATCGCCGCAGTGCCGGCGGCGGGCGAGGCGCTCGGGCGGTGGGCGACGCAGTCCTCGACGATCTGGTCGCCCGGCGGCACGGCGGTCGCGCGGATCGTGCGGCTCAGGGCCGCGCTGATGCCGCCGCCGGCAGCGTCGGCCCCGCCCAGGGCGTCGGCCAGCGACACGAACGGGCTCGCCACCAGCACCGGCCACCACCGATCACCCCGGTAGCGGGTGACGTCGCGCGGCACGACGACGCACCCGTCGGCGTCGGCGGTCGCGCGCTGCGCCGCCTCGACACCGATCGCGGCGACCCGCACCGGCAGCGTCGTGGTCTGCGGGGTCGTCGCGACGAGCAGCGCGTAGGCGATGAGCGTGCCCACGGACAGCCCCGCGACGAGCGCGGCGGACCAGGCGACCCCCGCCGGGCGCCGCGCGGCCGTGCCCGGCCCGACACCGAGCGCAGCGCCGACGGCGGTCGTCACGACGAGGGTGAGGACGGCGGCGGCAGGGGCGACGACGCCGGCGCCGTCGAGGACCGCGGCGACCACGAACGCCGGGAGCAGCGCGAGCAGGCCCAGCAGCGGCACCGCGGTCGCCGCCGCCCACGCGCCGACGGCCAGGTCCGCGGCGGACAGCGCCGTGACCTGCAGCGACCCCAGCACGCCGGCCTCGCGGTCGCGGCCGAGCGCCGAGCTGCCCAGCCCCGGCGCGGCGACGAGCACCCCGACGAGCGCCGCGAAGGCGAGCATGCCCAGCAGCGCCCCACCGTCGCCCGCGGTGGCGGCCCAACCCCACCCCAGCAGCACGTAGCCGGTGACCACCGCGCCGACCGCCCAGGCCTGCACCGCTCTCGAGCGCCGCCAGCGCGTCAGGTGCAGCCGCGCGACGAGCGCGATGCCCGCCCCGGCGCCCAGCGGCTCACCCGCCGCCAGCGCGTCGGGAGACATCGTGAAGACGGCGCCCTCGCCGCCGGTGGCGCCGCCCGGGAACAGATCCTGGGTCGCGCCCAGCGACCCGCCTGCCGCCGGGTGCCCGGCCAGGCCCGCGGAAGCGCCTCGCGTGGCGTGTCGACCGAGCGCTGTCGCGTCGCGCTCGCCACGGCCGCCACCGCCGCCCCCACCGCCGCTGTAACCGCCGTGGAGGTCACGCTCCGCGCGAGCCCGACGCTCGGCGCGGCGACGCCGGTGCCGCGCCAGGAGTCCGGTGAGGCCCCGCTCGCGGCGCTCCTCGCGGCTGCGCCGCTGCGCCCGCGTCAACGGCCGCACCTCCCGGGCCTGCACCTCCCGGGACGACCGCGGCTCCTCACTCATCGCGCACCGCCGCGCCACGGCAGACCGGCGGCCGTCACACCCGACGACGAGCCCGCCGAGCCGCCCACACCCGCCGAGCCGCCACTACCGACCGAGCCGCCACTAC
>JAVTVZ010000051.1:5569-44321 GCA_032229625.1 Dermatophilaceae bacterium
CCCGCCGAGCCGCCCACACCCGCCGAGCCGCCACTACCGACCGAGCCGCCACTACTGACCGAGCCGCCACCACCGGCCGTCCGGGTCGGCGGCGGCACGAGGCCGTGCACGGGCACGCCGGCGGCGACGAGCGCGGCGAGCAGGTCGGCGGCGTCACGATCCTGCGCCAGGAGCACCTCGGCATACGGCATCTCGGGGGCGGCGCCGGGCTCGTCCTGCGGCCACCGTTGGTCGACACCGAGCCGGTCGAGGGCGCGGCGCAGGGCGCCCGGATCGTCGCTGAGCAGCCGCCACCGCCGCCGCAGCGCGATGTCGCGCACATCGTGGGACGAGCGCAGCCGCCCGTGGGCGAGCACGACGATGCGGTCCGCGACACCTTCGATATCGGCGATGTCCTCCGAGTCCGAGTCCGAGTCTCCGGAGACTTCTGGGTCGTCGACCTCCCCGGCCCCGGTGCCGTCCTGGAGCCCGCGGGCCGTGCTGCTCCCGCCGCGTCGGCCCGCCGCAGCGGCAGAGTCTGAGCCGCCGAGGCCCCCGGGGCCCCCGGGGCCCCCGGAGGCCACGCCGACGCCGAGCGCGACGGTCAGCCCGCGCCCGGCGAGCCGACGCAGCGACGCGGCGAGGTCGTCGCGCTCGTCGGCGGGCAACCCGAGGAAGGGGCCGTCGAGCACGAGGATCCGCGGCCCGTGCACGAGGGCCGTCGCCAGCCCCAGGCGGCGCAGGGCGGGCGCGTCCAGGTGCGCACAGTCGGGCCCGCGGGCGCCGGGCAGGCGTGCGGCGTCGAGGAGTTCGTCGGCGCGTCGCCGGGCCGGCAAGCCGGTGAGCCCGTGGGCGGCGGCCATCGTCCGCAGCACCTCGGCCGGGCGCATCCCGCCCCACGCCGAGGGGATCGCCGGCACGTGGCCGAGCGCCGCGCGGGCCCGGGCGGTCGCGGTGACCGTGTCGTGCCCGGCGAGGCGCAGGCTGCCGCTCGTCGGCGCGAGCCGGGTCGCCAGCAGGCCCACCAGCGTGTCGACCCCGCTGCCGGGGCCGCCGGTGAAGGCCGTCACGGTGCCCGGCGCGAGCCGCAGCTCGATGCGCTCCAGAGCCGGGTAGGCGTCCGCGGCCCGGGCGACCCGCTCGAATTCGACGCCGTCGCGGGTCGCGGCGACAGGCAGATTGCGCCGCATCGACCCACCTCCCTGCCTCCGAGCCGGCCCGACCCTGCGTCCGACCTGCGTCCGGCCCCGTCTCCGACCCGGCGGCCGGTGTGCGCGACGGGCGTCCTTGCGGGAGGCCGCGATTCGCTCGCGCCGCGCGCGTCGCCCCGTCCTGGCTCCCATCGGCAGACCGTCCCGCGATTCGAGCGCCGGGGGGACCGCAGTGTGACCGGACTAGACTTCCGCGCAAGGTCTGTCCCCGAGATCCAGCGGAGTGTGTCGTGAGTCTGGTCGTGCAGAAGTTCGGCGGGTCGTCGGTCGCGGATGCCGATTCGGTCAAGCGCGTCGCCCGCCGCATCGTCGAGACCCGCCGCGCCGGACACGACGTCGTCGTCGTGGTCTCCGCGATGGGCGACACGACGGACGACCTCCTCGACCTCGCCGAGCAGGTGAGCCCGCTGCCGCCGGCGCGAGAGCTCGACATGCTGCTCACGGCCGGCGAGCGCATCTCGATGGCGGTGCTGGCGATGGCGATCGCGACGCTGGGCCACACGGCGCAGTCGTTCACCGGCTCCCAGGCCGGCGTCATCACCGACGAGGTCCACGGCAAGGCGCGCATCATCGACGTGACCCCGGGCCGCATCCGCAGCGCCCTCGACGAGGGCCACATCGCGATCGTCGCCGGCTTCCAGGGCGTGAGCCAGACGACGAAGAACATCACGACGCTGGGCCGCGGCGGCTCCGACACCACGGCCGTCGCGCTCGCGGCGGCGCTGCACGCCGACGTCTGCGAGATCTACACCGACGTCGACGGCGTCTTCACCGCCGACCCCCGGATCGTGCCGACGGCCCGCCGCCTCGACCGGCTCTCGACCGACGAGATGCTCGAGATGGCCGCCAACGGCGCCAAGATCCTCATGCTGCGGTGCGTCGAATACGCCCGCCGCTTCGAGATCCCGATCCACGTGCGGTCCTCCTTCTCACACAAGGAGGGCACGCTCATCACCGACAAGCCAGTAGAAGGAGAAGCCGTGGAGGCACCCATCATCTCCGGCGTCGCGCACGACCGCGGCGAGGCGAAGGTCACCGTCGTCGGGGTGCCCGACCACCCGGGCAAGGCGGCGCAGATCTTCCAGACCGTCGCGGAGTCCGAGGCGAACATCGACATGATCGTGCAGAACGTCTCGGCCGTCGACACCGGCCGCACCGACATCTCCTTCACGCTGCCCAAGACCGACGGCCAGCGCACGGTGCAGGCGCTCGACCGGGTCCGCGGCGAGATCGGCTTCGAGTCGCTGCGCTACGACGACCACATCGGCAAGCTGTCGCTCATCGGCGCCGGCATGCGCTCCAACCCCGGAGTCAGCGCGACGTTCTTCCGCGCGCTGTCGAACGCGAACGTCAACATCGAGATGATCTCGACCTCCGAGATCCGGATCTCGGTCGTGACGCGCGACGACCAGCTCGACGACGGCGTCCGTGCGGTGCACACGGCGTTCGGCCTCGACTCCAGTCAGGGGGAGGCGGTCGTCTACGGAGGCACCGGTCGGTGACCGAGCACAGCAAGCCCACGTTGGCGGTGGTGGGAGCCACCGGCGCCGTGGGCGTCGTGCTGTTGCAGCTCCTGTCGGAGCGGCAGGACTTCTGGGGTGAGATCCGGCTGTGCGCGTCCGCGCGCTCGGCCGGGGTCGTGCGGCAGGTCCGCGGCGAGGACGTCGTCGTCGGCGAGCTGAGCGAGGAGTCGTTCTCCGGCGTCGACGTCGCGATCTTCGACGTGCCGGACGACGTCGCGCGGCACTGGGCACCGATCGCCGCGGCGCGCGGGGTCGTGGTCATCGACAACTCGTCGGTCTTCCGTCTCGACCCGCAGGTGCCGCTCGTCGTGCCCGAGGTCAATCCCGCGCAGGTGCGCAACCGCCCCCGCGGGATCATCGCCAACCCCAACTGCACGGTCCTGACGATGATCGACTCGCTGTGGGCCCTGCACGCCGGGTGGGAGCTCGCCGAGCTCGTCGTCGCGACCTACCAGTCGGCGTCGGGCACCGGGCAGGCCGGCATCGACCGCCTGTATGCCGAGGTCCGCGCCCTCGCCCCGCAGGACCGGGTCGGCACGCACACCGGCGGGGTGCGGCGGCGACTGGCCGCCGAGACCCTGCCCGAGTCGCCCTTCCCCGCGCCGCTGGCCTACAACATCGTGCCGTGGGTGGGGGAGTCGGCCGGCGACGGCTGGAGCTCCGAGGAGCTCAAGGTGCGCGACGAGACCCGCAAGGTGCTCGGCCTCCCGGAGCTGAAGGTGTCGGCGACGTGCGTGCGCGTGCCCGTCGTCATCGGGCACTCCCTGGCGGTGCACGCGACCTTCCGGCGGCGCATCACGGTCGCCCAGGCCCGCCAGGCGCTCGTCGAGGCCCCCAGCGTCGTCGTCCTCGACGACGTGCAACACGACGAGTGGCCGACCCCGACGGACGTCGTGGGCTCCGACCCGACCTTCATCGGCCGGATCCGTCAGGCCATCGACTTCCCCGACACCATCGACTTCTTCGTCAGCGGCGACAACCTGCGCAAGGGCGCCGCGCTCAACATCGCCCAGATCGGCGAGCTCGTCGCCCAGGAGTTCCTGCGGCCCGCGTGAGCGACCCGGGTCCGTCGGGCGCCCCGGCGTCGCGTCTCGTCGCGCCGGCAGGCAGGGGCCGTCGCGCCCGGGGGCTGTTGCGTCCCAGATGACCGCTGACCTCGGCGGACGCATTCAGGGAATGCTCAGATGGCCCGTCGCTGCGCCGAACCTGCAGATGGCGAAGCGCCGGGCAGACCCGGCACCTTCGCCGGCGGTGGTCGGCGGGTTGCGGCGCGCCGTGGGAGTGAGAATTCCTCCGGGGGAGAACCTCGAAGACTCCCCGAGGCGCGCCGCATCCTGTGAGGCGACCCCGGCCGCGTGCCGGCGGCACCGCTCGCTCGGGGCAGGTGCGCCCGTGGGGCAGCCGCGCGCGGACGACGACACCCCGCCCCGGCACGACGAAACCCCGGCGATGTGGCCGAGGCCAGTGATCGTTCCGGGGTCCTGCAGTCCTGGATGATCAGGAGCATCCGACCGTCGTGCTGCTGGTCAGAGCCTGATGCTCATGGTCGGGGTGACAGGATTTGAACCTGCGGCCTCTTCGTCCCGAACGAAGCGCGCTACCAAGCTGCGCCACACCCCGTGGCTGTCGCGCTGGTCCGTCCCCGGCCCGGCGCCCGCCCTACGATAGCCGACAACCCCCCTGCTCACCGAATCGGCCCGGGGCCACGTCTCAGCGCGTGACGGGCCCCGATTCAGCGGGTGCCGGCGTCGGTCGCCACGAGCGTCAGCAGGCTCGCCTCGGGCCGGCAGGCGAAGCGGAACGGCACGTAGGGGGAGGTCCCCAGGCCCGCGCTCACGTGCATCCACGCGGCCTGTGCCGGGGCCTGGGACGACGCGATGCCGTTGGCCCCGGGCCACCAGCGCGAGACGCCCTTGGCGCGGCGCGTGTCGAGGTCGCAGTTCGTCACGAGGGCCCCGTAGAGCGGCAGCGCGAGCTGCCCGCCGTGCGTGTGGCCCGCGATGAGCAGCCCCGCGCCGTCGCGGGTCATCGCGTCGAGCACCCGCGTGTAGGGCGCGTGGCAGATGCCGACCTTGAGATCGGCGTCGGGGTCGGGCGCGCCGGCGACCGCCGCGTAGTCGTCGTAGTTGAGGTGCGGGTCGTCGACGCCGACGAGTTCGAGTGCGAGGTCGGCGACGCGCAGGGAGCCGCGGGCGTTCGTCAGGTCCGACCAGCCGCGCTCCGCGAGGCCGGCGACGAGCGCGTCGGTCGGCAGCCGCGGCGTCTGCGGCTTGTGGCGCCGCTTGCGCAGGTAGTCGACCGGGTTGCGCTTGCCCGGGGCGAAGTAGTCGTTGGAGCCCAACACGAAGGCCCCGGGGCGGTCCAGATACGGCTCCATCGCGTGCAGCAGCGGCTCCACCGAGTCGGGGTGGGCGATGTTGTCGCCGGTGTTGACGACGATGTCCGGTTCGAATCGGGCCAGCTCACGCACCCACCGGGCCTTGCGGCGCTGATCGGGCATGAGATGCAGATCCGAGAAGTGCAGCACCGTCACCGGCCGGGCGCCGACAGGAAGCACGGGGAGGTCGAAGGCCCGCAGCGCGTAGGCGTTGCGCTCGACGAGCCCGGCATAGGCCAGCCCGGCGACGCCCGCGGCGCCGACCCCGACGGTGGCCCGCAGCAGCGCCCCCATCAGGTGTTCTGCCCCGAGTCGCCGCCGTCGCCCTCGTCTGCGCCGCCGCCACCGCCACCGCCGTCGCCACCGCCGCCGTTGGGCCGGTCGTTCTGCTGGTCGTTCGGGGCGGGGGCGTTGTTGTCGCCACCGCCGTCGTTGCCACCGCCGTCGTTGCCACCGCCGTCGTTGCCGCCCCCCTCGTTGCCGCCGCCACCGGCGTTGCCGTCACCGGCGCGCGGCGAGTTGCCCCCGCCGTCGTTGCCCGACGGGCTCGGCGTGGAGCGGCTCGGGGCCGAGCGCTGCGGGGGCGGCGCCGGGATCCCGCGAGACAGGTAGAGCGTGATCGTCTCGCCCTTGGGCGCGAAGTCGCCGGCCGAGATCGACATGTCCGCGACGCGCCCCCACGGGATCGTGTTGGCCCGCACCTTGCGCGAGGCCACCTCGACCTGGAATCCGGCCTCCTCGAGGCGACGGGTCGCCGACCCCTCGCTGCGGCCGATGACGTCGGGCACCTCGGCCTGCTGGCTCTCCTGCGTCCCGAGCACCTTGAACCGCTCCTGCGGCAAGCCCTTGCTGGTGAGCACGATCGCGCGCTCCCACAGCGGGCCGGCGATCGTCGCGCCGTAAACGCCGGGCATCGCGGTCGGCGGGTCGGGCGTGCCGACCCACACGGCGGCGGCACGCTGTGGCGTGAAGCCCGCGAACCACGTCTGCTTGCTCAGGTCGGCGGTGCCGGTCTTGCCGGCGGCCTGGCGACCACCCGGCATACCGATCGCGCGGCCGGTGCCCTCGGTGAGCACGGACTGCAGGATCCGGGTCGAGCGGTAGGCCACGACCGGATCGATGACCTGCTTGCAGTTGCCGTCGGAGACCTTGTAGGTCTTGCCGTCGAAGGCCTTGATGTCCGTCACCGGCACCGGGTCGCAGCGCTTGCCGCCGGCGGCCAGCGTCGCGTAGGAGTTCGCGACCGTCAGCGGCGAGGCGAGGTCCGCGCCGAGGATGACCGCGGCCATGCCGGACTCGCCGTACAGCCCGTTGGCGGCCGTGTGCAGGCCCATCTTCTTCATCGTCTCGCGCTCGTTGCACACCCCGACCATGCTGGCCAGCTGCAGGAACGCCGTGTTGACCGACAGGGCGGTCGCGTGCCGCAGCGACATCGTGCCGTGCTCGTTGCTCTCGGCGTTGAAGGGCGCGTAGCTGCCGACGAAGCCGCACTCGCTGCCGCCGAGGCGGGACGCGGAGTAGCGCGTGCCGTCGGACGGGGCGTCGATCGTCGTGTTCGCCGACATGCCCTTCTCCAGGGCGGTCACGACGGCGAACATCTTGGCCGTCGAGCCGATCTGGAAGCCGCCGGAGCCGCCATACCGCTGATCGACGGTCCAGTTCACCGACGTCTCGCCGAACTTCTTGCTCGCCCCGTGCGTGTACTTCGTCGTCTGCGCGAGCGCGATGACGTGGCCGGTGCCGGGCTCGATGACGGCCGCGGCCGCGCCGCGCCGGCGGGAGTTGCCGACCGGGATCCGCGCCTCGAGCGACTTCTTGAGCTGCGCGTTCGTGTCGATGTCGTAGGTCGTCTGGATCTTCAGGCCGCCGCGGAAGACGCGCTTCTCCCGCTCCGCGGGGGTGTCGCCGAGTGCCGGCTGCTCCATGAGCCAGGCCTTGACGTAGTCGCAGAAGTAGGGGTCCTTCGACGCCGGGCAGGACGCCTGGCCCTTCGTCGGGTTGAGCTCGATGGGCGTGTTGATCGCCGCGCGCATCCGGGCCGTGGAGATGCGGCCGGTCTCGCGCATGCGCTTGAGCACGTCGTTGCGCCGCGCCTCCGCCTTGTCGGGGTATTGGAACGGGTCGGTCGCGCCCGGGCGCTGCGCCATACCGGCGATGAGCGCGGCCTGGGGCAGCGTCAGCTTGTCCGCCGAGATCCCGAAGTAGCGGCGCGACGCGGCCTCGACCCCGTAGGCGCCCGCCCCGTAGTAGATGAGGTTGAGGTAGCCCTCGAGGATCTGCTTCTTGCTGAGCTTCTCCTCCAGGGCGATCGAGTACTTCGCCTCCTGCAGCTTGCGGACGATGCCCGGGATGCCGCCGCGGGCCTGGGCGGCCTCGGCGGCCTTGTTGTCCTCGTCCTTGAGCGCGGAGTAGACCCGCGTCTGCTTGACGTACTGCTGCGTGATCGTCGACGCGCCCTGCTTCTCGCCCTGCATCGTCTGGAAGAGCGCGCGCGCGATGCCGCGGGCGTCGATGCCGCCGTGGTCGAAGAAGCGGTCGTCCTCGATCGCGACCTGCGCGTCCTGCATGACCGGCGCGATCTTGTCCAGCGGCACGACCGTGCGGTTCTCCTCGTAGAGGGTGGCGATGACGCTGCCGTCCTTGGCGAGGATCTGCGACTGCTGAGCCATCGGCGAGGCGGTGAACTCCGCCGGCAGCGAGTCGAACGTGCCGATCGCCTCCTTGGCCGTCAACCCCGCGAGCCCGACGACCGGCACGAAGATGCCCGCGCCCAGGAGCCCGGCGACCATCGACAACGCGACGAACGCGCCGAGCAGGCTGAAGGCCTGCCCGCGGCCCGAGCGCCCGGCGCCCGATCCGCCGGAGCCGGCGCCACCGGGCGGCTCGGCGCCGTCCGCGCCGCTCGAGCTGCGTGCGGCGGCGCTCGCGGCCGCGGACCCACTCGTGTAGCCCGAGGAGTCGCCAGTTGTGGGGCTCATGGCGCCAGGGTAAACCGGGAGTCTGACAAGGATCGACCCTGACGCCGCCCCTCCCGACCCGGACACCTGACCGAATCACGGCCGGCTCGCACCCAGGGCACCTCCCAGGCCGCTCACGCCCGCCGGACGTCGCGGGCGGGCCCGGAGGGGTCCGCGGCGGGTCCGGAGGACCTGCGCGTCGCGCGGTGCGTACTCAAGTACGCGACTGGTCGAGAAAAAAAGCACTGGTTGGGGAGTGACGCGGACCTGCGGCGTGTGCCACAATCGGATTGTTGGGTCACTGACGAGTACCGCAACAGGTGGTTATGTTTGCTCAAGGACTCGTCATCGCGACGGAATCGTGCTCAGAGGCGAGCACGAGGGAAACTGAGGGGCTATCAATGACGATCTCATCAGCGCCGACGCGGCGTCGCCCCAGACTCATGGAGGACTGGGCACCGTTCGCAGCGTGTCGGAAGACCGAGCCCGACGCGCTCTTCGTGCAAGGAGCGGCTCAGCAGCAGGCCAAGCAGATCTGCCTGCGCTGTCCCGTGGTCAGGGAGTGCCTGGCCGACGCGCTCGACAACCGGACCGAGTTCGGGGTGTGGGGCGGGATGACCGAGCGGGAGCGACGCGCGATGCTGCGCCGACACCCCGGCGTGGTCTCCTGGCGGGCACTGTTCGAGCGGGGCTCGGAGGAGTCCGCCTGCTCCGCCTGACGCACTGCGCCACGCACGTCACGCACGACCGCTTCACGCACCACCGCTTCATGCACGACCGTTCGACGCGCGACGCGTCTGCGCTGCGGCCACCACCGCCCGGCGCCTGACGTGCACACCCGACCACAGCACCGAGCCCCCGTGCCGGTCGGCGTCTCCCGCCCCGTCCACTCGCTGTCACGGCCATGTCCGCCCTGGCAGCACCACGGCCCGGCCGCCCTCGCGGCCGGGCCTTCGTCGTCGTGGCCGAGCCGTCGTCGTCAGCGGGTCCGGCCCGTCGGCCGAGGCGCCCGTCGGCCGAGGCGCCCGTCAGTCGCGGCGTCGTCAGTCGCGGTGCCCGGCGAGTGCCGCGCCGATGTCGCGCAGCCCCGCCAGGTCGTGCACGTCGACCGCGGCCAGCGGCACCTCGACCATCGGCACCCCGGGGTGCCGGTCCGCGAACCGCCGCGCCGCCGCCTCGTGCCGCACCGCCGTGCGCGCAATATCGGCGTGCAGCCCCAGTATCCCCGGCAACAACTCGTCGGCCCGCAGCTCCTCGGCCGGCAGCTCCTCGGCCCGCAGCTCGTCGGCAGGTAGTACGTCGGCCGGTAGCCCGTCGGCCGGGCCGGGCGCGTCGGCGTCCTGCGTGAGCCGGGCCTCGACCCGACCCGCGAGCTGCTCGGCCTGCGCGGCGCCGAGCTGCGGGAGCGGGGTGCGGACCATCCGGTTGACGACGACCCCGGCCAGCGGCATCGCGTCGGCCCGCAGCCGCTCGACGAAATACCCGGCCTCGCGCAGCGCGTCCCGCTCCGGCGAGGCCACGACGACGAAGGCCGTGCCCGGCGCCTGGAGCAGCGCATACGTCTTGTCGGCCCGCTCGCGGAAGCCGCCGAACATCGTGTCGAGCGCCGCGACGAGCGTCTGGACGTCGTCGAGCATCTGGGTGCCGAGCACCTTCGACAGCGCGCTGCGCGCCACGCTCATGCCCTTGGCGACGACCTTGAGGTAGGCCCGCCCGCTGACCTTCGCCGGCGCGACGAGCAGCCGGATGAAGCGCCCGTCGAGGAAGCTGCCGAGCCGCTCGGGCGCGTCGAGGAAGTCCAGCGCCGACCGCGACGGCGGGGTGTCGACGACGATGAGATCCCAGCGCGCGCCGTGCTCGCCGCGCTGGGCGTGCAGCTGCCACAGCTTCTCCATCGCCATGTATTCCTGCGTGCCGGCGAACGAGCTGGACAGCGCGATGTAGAAGGGGTTGGCGAGGATCTGCTCGGCCTTCTCCGGGCTGGCGTGCGCCTGCACGACCTCGTCGAAGGTCCGCTTCATGTCGAGCATCATCGCGTCGAGCGAGCCGCCGGCCTGCGCGCCGACCCCCGCGACGGCGCGGGGGGTGTTGTCGAGCGCGGTGAGGCCGAGCGACTGGGCGAGCCGCCGCGCCGGGTCGATCGTCATGACGGCGACGGCGCGGCCCTGCTCGGCGGCGCGCAGCGCGAGCGCCGCGGCGCTCGTCGTCTTGCCGACGCCCCCGGAGCCGCAGCACACGACGACGCGCGTCGCGGGGTCGGCGATGAGGGCGTCGAGGTCGAGGCGGGGGGCGTCGGGCTGGGTCGCGCGGGGGCGCTGGCTCGCGGTCATCCCCACACCGCCTGGTCGGCGAGCTGCTGCGCGAGCTCGCGCACGCTGCTCGCACCGGTCGGGTCCAGCACGTGCGGCAACACGTGCACCGGGGTGCCGAGCTCGTCGAGGGCCGCGAGCTGGCTGTCCTCGAGGGCGATCCGCTCGACGTGCGCGCGGGCCTGGGCCAGCAGCGCCGCGGCGACCTGCGGCGGCCCGACGTCGCCGCCGAGGGCCGCGCCCGTCGTCTCGCCCAGCGCGTCGGCCACCGCCGGCTCGCCGACCCGGCCCTCGAGCAGCGCCTCGCCCTGCTCGGGGGTGAAGTAGGCCGAGCGCGCCTGGTTGACGATGACGGCGCCGACGCCGAATCCCTCGGCGCGCAACTCACCGACGGCGTCCACGGTCTCCTGCACCGGCATCTCCTCCAGCAGCGTGACCACGTGCACCCGGCTGCCCGGTGAGTGCAGCAGGGTCGTGATCGACTCGGCCTGATGGCGGATCGGCCCGACCTTGGCGAGCTGGGCGACCTCGGCGTTGACGTTGAGGAAGGGCAGCACGCGCCCGGTCGGCGGCGCGTCGAGCACGACCGCGTCGTAAGCGGGAGTGCCGCCCTCGCGGCGCGACACCGCCTCATAGACCTTGCCGATGCACAGGACGTCGCGCACCCCGGGAGCGATCGTCGTCGCGAAGTCGATCGCGCCGAGCTTCTCCAGCACTCCGCCCGCGGAGCCGAGCCGGTAGAAGATCGCGAGGTATTCGATGAGTGCCGCCTTGGCCTCGACGGCCAGACCCCAGACCTCCCCGCCCCCGGAGACCCGCATGATGCGCTCCTCCCGACTCGCCAGCGGCGGCACGTCGAGCGCCTGGGAGATGCCCTGGCGGCCCTCGACCTCGCACAGCAGGACCCGGCGACCCAGGCTCGCCAGCGTCAGGGCCAGCGCCGCCGCCACCGTCGTCTTGCCCGCGCCGCCCTTGCCGGTGACGACGTGCAGCCGCACGTCCGACCAGTCGTGACCTGCCGAGCCGGCGTCGGCCATGGCGTCGGGGACGTCGTCGGGCGCGCTGCCGTCGCTGGTCGTGGGGCCGGTCGCGGCGCTCGTCGCGGCGGTCACCGCGTCGGGCGACGGGTCGTCGCCGGGCGGGGACGGCTGAGCCGTGGGCGGTGCCATGGGCGGAAGTCTAGAAGCGTCGCGGGCGGGCGACGCCCGCTGGCTAGAGTGGCCGCCATGACCAGCTGGGAATACGCAACTGTTCCGCTCATCGTCCACGCGACGCAGCAGATCCTCAACAACTGGGGCGAGGACGGGTGGGAGCTCGTGCAGACAGTCGTCATGCCCGACGGCAACCTCGTCGCCTACCTCAAGCGCCCGAAGGAGGCGTGATGAGCCAGGTCGTCGATCGACTCGCCGCCCACGGGCTGACCCTGCCCACGGTCGTGCCGCCGCTCGCCGCCTACGTGCCGGCGAAGGTCGACGGGCGCCGCATCTACGTCTCCGGGCAGGTGCCGCTCGTCGACGGTGCGCCCGCCGCGACCGGCAAGGTCGGTGAGGGTGACGGCTTCGTGACCCCGGAGCGGGCCAAGGAGCTCGCGCAGCTGTGCGCGCTCAACGCCATCGCCGCGATCGCGACGGTCGCCGACCTCGACGACGTCGAGTCGGTCGTCAAGGTCGTCGGCTTCGTCGCCAGCGACCCCGACTTCACCGGCCAGCCCGGCGTCGTCAACGGCGCCTCCGAGCTCTTCGCCACCGCCTTCGGCGAGGCCGGCCGCCACGCGCGCAGCGCCGTCGGCGTCACCGCCCTGCCGCTGGGCGTGCCCGTCGAGGTCGAGGTCATCGTCGCGCTCAAGGACGACTGACACCTCCGCAGCACGTCACCGCGATCGGGTCTGCGGGCCGGGTCGCGCAGATCGGGGAACGCGCCATGGTCGCCGCAGATTCACCCCCGCCGGGTCCCGGGCCGCATCGTCGGCCCGGACCCCGAGGTGGCTCCGGCGCGCCGATCGTGGCGGCAGCGAGCGCGCGTGAGCTCGCGCGTGAGGTCCCGGTGCCCCCCGGCCTGCGGGCCACGGTGGAGCGGTGGCTCGCCGCCGGTGCCTCTGGTGCCTCTGGTGCCTGCGCGCCGGAGGGGTCGGGTGGGTCGGAGGGCTCGCAGACGTCGGATAGCTCGCAGACGTCGGATGGCTCGCAGACGTCGGATGGCTCGCAGACGTCGGGTGTGTCGGGTCGCGACGCGGTGACCGGGCCCGGTCCGGTCCCGGCGACCCCGCGCCCCGCCGCGACCGTCATGCTCCTGCGCGATGCCCGCGCCCGCGACGCGTCGGTCGAGGCCGGTGACGAGGTGGGCCTGGCGCAGGACGTCGAGGCGGGCCTCGTACCGGACGTCGACGCGGACGTCGCCGCGGCGACCGAGGCGGTGACCGGCACAGCGACCGGCACGGCGACCGGCGCGGGCGTCGAGGTCTGGGTGATGCGCCGGGTGCGCACGATGGCCTTCGCGCCGGATGTCACGGTCTTCCCCGGCGGGGCGGTCGACCCGGGTGACGACGACCCGCGACTGCCCTGGTGGGGGCCGTC
This sequence comes from Dermatophilaceae bacterium, assembly GCA_032229625.1. Taxonomy (GTDB): domain Bacteria; phylum Actinomycetota; class Actinomycetes; order Actinomycetales; family Dermatophilaceae; genus Kineosphaera. The sequence goes on from JAVTVZ010000051.1 coordinate 18,499, forward strand.
GCCGCAGCGCTGGGCGGCGATCCTCGGGGTGCCGCCCGCGCAGGCCCGGCGGCTCGTCGTCGCGGCGGCCCGCGAGGTCTTCGAGGAGTGCGGCGTGCTGCTCGCGGCGCCCCTGGAGGACCTGCGCGCCGACGACCCGCGCCGCCGTCACGGCCCGAGCGCCGCCGAGCTGCGCACCCCGCAGTGGCGGGCGGCGCGGGCGGCGCTGGTGGCCCACGAGCTCGGCTTCGCCGACCTGCTGCTGCGTCGGGGGCTCGCGCTGCGCACCGACGTGCTGCAGGCCCGGGCCCGGTGGATCACCCCGGTCTTCGAGCCGCGCCGCTACGACACGTTCTTCTTCGCCGCGCGGGTGCCGACCGGTCAGCGACCCGACGGGCTGACCTCCGAGGCGCAGACCGCCGGCTGGGTGCGCCCCGGCGACCTGCTCGCCGATCACGGCGCCGGCCGCGTGTCGCTGCTGCCGCCGACCCAGGAGCAGGCGCGGCTGCTCGCGGGGGTCCCCGGCGTCGCCGCCCTCCTGAGCGCGCCGCCGCCGCGCGTGCCGCTGCCGACCGTCCTGCCCACGCTCGTCCGCCGGCCCTCACGCGCCCCGAGCCACGGGTCGGGCGAGCCGACGGCCGACGACTACGTGCTCGTCTACGAGGAGAAGCCATGAGCGATCACCCGACCACCGACCAGGCGACCACCGATCACGCCACGACGGGCCACCCCACCGCCGCGGCCACGCAGGCCTGGCGCGGCGGGCCCGTCATCGCGGGCGTCACGTGCGTGCTCGCCCCGAACCCCTCGCCGATGACCCTCGACGGCACGAACTCCTGGCTCGTGCACCGCCCCGGCGCGCGCGAGGCCGTGCTCGTCGACCCCGGCCCGTCCGGCGGCGGGCACCTCGAGGCCGTGCAGGCGGCCGCGGACCAGGCGGGCGTGACGATCTCGCATCTGCTCATCACACACGGGCACGACGACCATACGGACGGGATCGGCGACTTCCTGCGCGCCTTCGACGCCGCGCTGCACTTCCCCGGACGCGACCGGCACGACATCGACCCCGACGGGGGAGCGCACCGACTCGACGTCGACGGTCTGCGCATCGAGACGATCCCGGTCCCGGGGCACACCATGGACTCCGCCGCCTTCCACGTGCCGCAGCTGCGGGTGCTCCTGACCGGAGACACCGTGCTGGGGCGCGGCACGACGTTCGTCGCCTGGCCCGACGGGGCGCTCGCGCCCTACCTGGCGAGCCTGGCCCGGATGCGGCGTCTCGCGGTCGAGAGCGACCTGGCCCTCCTGCTGCCCGGGCACGGGCACCCGGTGAGCCGCCCGGTCGCCCTGCTCGACCACTACCTCGCGCACCGCCGCGAGCGGCTCGAGCAGGTGCGGGCCGCCGTCGGCGAGCTCGCGCTGCACGCCCCGGAAGAACACGGCTTCGCGGACCTCGTCGAGCACGTCGTGCAGACCGTGTACCTCGATGCGCCCCGCGAGGTGTGGCCCGCGGCCCGCCAGAGCGTGCGGGCCCAGCTCGACTACCTGCGCACCCACGCGTAGCCGGCGCCGGCCTGCGTGTCGACCCGCGCCGACCGCGCAGCCCAGGGGTCGGCGCGTCGGCGCAGTGGGCGGCCGCGCGAGTGGAGTGCGGCGCGCGCCAGGTGTGGGACGCGGTATCAGGCGCAGCGTCGGGGGCGGCGTCGCGCCCGGGTGTCAGCGCGAGCGGCGGGCGAGGCGCTCGGTGTCGTGGAGCACGACGGCCCGAGGCTCCAGGCGCAGCCAGCCGCGGCCGGCGAAGTCGGCGAGGGCCTTGTTGACCGTCTCGCGCGAGGCGCCGACGAGCTGGGCGAGCTCCTCCTGGGTGAGCTCGTGCGGCACGCGCACGCCACCCTCGACGGGCACCCCGAAGCGGCGCGACAGGTCGAGCAGCGCCTTGGCGACGCGGCCCGGCACGTCGGTGAAGACGAGATCGGCGAGGGCGTCGTTGGTGCGGCGCAGGCGCTGGGCGAGGGCCCCGAGCAGCGAGCGCGCGACGAGCGGCCGGTCGTCGAGGAAGGCCTGGAAGGCGTCGTGGCCCAGGCTGATGAGCTGGCAGCGGCCGACCGCGGTGGCCGTCGCGCTGCGCGGGCCGGGGTCGAACATGCTCAGCTCGCCGAACATCTCGCCGGGCCCGATGATCGCCACGAGATTCTCCCGGCCGTCAGCGCTGGAGCGGCCGAGCTTCATCTTGCCCGTCGTCAACAGATAGAGCCGGTCGCCCTGCTCGCCCTCCCGGAAGAGCACCTCACCGCGATCGAGTTGCACTGCGGTCATGGACGATTGGAGCGTCGCGGCGTCCTCGTCCGTCAACGTCGAGAAGAGCGGCGCATTCCTGACCACGTCGTTGTCCACGTCACCTATTCTGCCAGAGCCAGGCCCGGGAGGCCCGATCCCCAGGGCGGTCCCAGTCGATCGAATTACGCTTCGACACGTGCCCCACCAGTCTGATCGCCCCCGGCCGCGTGCCCCCCGTGGCGGCCCCGCCCTCGCGGACGAGACCCCGCTGGCACGCACGCGTCGAGCCCGCCGGATGGCTCGGATCCTGCGCGAGCGATACCCCGACGCCCACTGCGAGCTCGACTTCGCGGACCCCTACCAGCTGCTCGTGGCGACGGTGCTGTCGGCCCAGACGACCGACGTCAGCGTCAACGGCGTGACCCCGACCCTCTTCGCGCGGTATCCCGACGCCGCGGCTCTGGCCGGCGCCCGCCGCGAGGACGTCGAGGAGATCATCCGGCCGACCGGCTTCTACCGCGCCAAGACCGAGTCGCTGCTCAAGCTCGGTGCTGCGCTCGTCGAGCGCTTCGACGGGCAGGTGCCCGGGCGCCTGACCGACCTCGTGACGCTGCCCGGCGTGGGCCGCAAGACGGCGAACGTCGTGCTGGGCAACGCCTTCGGCGTGCCGGGCATCACCGTGGACACCCACGTCGGGCGGCTCGTGCGGCGCTTCGGCTGGACCGAGGAGACCGACCCCGTCAAGGTCGAGGCGGTCATCGCCGGGCTCATCCCGCGGGCCGACTGGACGCGGCTCTCGCACGAGCTGATCTTCCACGGCCGGCGCACCTGCCACGCCCGCCGGCCCGCGTGCGGCGCGTGCCCCCTGACGCGGCTGTGCCCCTCCTACGGCACCGGCGAGACCGACCCCGACGCCGCCGCCCGCCTCGTCAAGGGCCCGCCGCAGACCACCGATCAGGTGCTCGCGTGAGCGCTCACCCGGCCTGGCTCGACACGCTCGGGGCCCGCCTCGAGGGCGTCGACCCCGCCACCTTCAGCCGCTTCCTGCCGCCCGCGCGCGGCGGACGCGCCTCCGCGGTGCTCATGCTCTTCAGCCCCGACACCTGCGGCGCCGACTCCGTGCTGCTGACCCAGCGCTCCGGCGGGCTGCGCGCGCACGCGGGCCAGGTCGCCTTCCCCGGCGGGCGCCTCGACCCCGGCGACAGCGGGCCGGTCGCGGCGGCGCTGCGCGAGGCCGACGAGGAGGTCGGCCTGTCGGCCCGCGCCGTCGAGGTCCTCGGCACCCTGCCGGACCTCTACGTGCCGGTGAGCGACTCGGTCGTCACCACCGTCGTCGGCTGGGCGCCGGCCCCGCCGCAGGTGTGGGCGCGCTCCCCGCGGGAGGTCGACGCGGTCCGGCTCGTGCCGCTGGAGGACCTGCTCGACCCGGCGCACCGGCTCGTCGCGACCCACCCCAACGGCTACCTGGGTGACGCCTTCGCGCTGCCTGACCTCTACATCTGGGGCTTCACGGCCGGTCTGTTGTCGCGGGTCTTCGCGCTCGCCGACCTCGAGCGGCCCTGGGACCAGGGGCGGCGCGAGCCGCTGCCGGCGCGCTTCGGGCCGCCGCGCACGACCGACGAGGTGGCGCCATGACGCCGCTGCTGTTCGACCTGCTGCTCGTGCTGCTGCTGCTCGGCTACGCGGTGGTGGGGTATCGACGCGGGCTCGTGCTCACCGTCTTCTCCGCCGTCGGCTTCGTGCTCGGCGCCGCGCTCGCCCTGTGGGTGCTGCCCGGCTGGATCGCCAAGGCTCTCGCCGGGAGCAGCGGCCTCTTCGCGCAGCAGTATGCGGCGCCGCTGCTGCTCGTCGTCGGCATCCTCGTCCTGGGCGCCCTCGGGCAGGGCCTGACGTCGCGGCTGGCGTGGCCGCTGCGCCGCGGCGTGCATCGCGGCGGGGCCGGGCCGCTGGACCAGACCTTCGGCAGCGTGCTGACCCTCGGCCTCGCGGTCGTCATCGTGTGGTTCGCCGCCGGGCTGCTGCGCGCGTCCGCGCCCGACGGCGTCGGCTCGATCGTGGCCCGCTCCCAGGTGCTCTCGAGCATCGACCGCGCGATGCCCGCGCAGACCGACCGCGTCCTCGGCCAGGTGCTCGTCACCCTCGACCGGTATGGCGTGCCCCGCGCCTTCGACGGCATCCGCGCCGAGCCGATCGTGCCCGTCGACCCCGCCGACGCGGCCGTCGCCGCGTCGGCACCGATCAAGGCCGCGGCCGGATCGGTGCTGCGCATCGACGCCCTGGCCGTGGAGTGCAACCGCTCCCAGGAGGGCAGCGGCTGGGTCGCCGCGCCCGGGCTCGTCGTGACGAACGCGCACGTCGTCGCCGGCGCCGAGCACGTCACCGTCCGTGCCGGTGCGCGCGCGATCCCCGCCGAGGTCGTCGCCTTCGACCCCCGGCGTGACCTCGCGGTCCTCTCCGCGCGGCTCCCCGACTCGGCCCGGCCGCTGGCCCAGGGCGGCGCGCTGTCGCACGGCGACTCGGCCGTCGTCGCCGGCTATCCCGGCGGCGGCCCCTACCGCGTGCAGGCCGCGCGGGTCCGCGGCCAGGTCGACGCGCGCGGCGACGACATCTACGGCTCCGCGCGGGTCACCCGATCCCTCTACGCGCTGCGGGTGGACGTGCACCCCGGCAATTCCGGCGGCCCGGTGCTGCGCCCCGACGGCACCGTGGCCGGGGTCGTCTTCGCCCGCTCCCTCGACGACAGCGACACCGCGTATGCGCTGACGTGGGAGGAGTTGGCGCCCGTCCTGGCCTCCGCCCAGGCCGCGACGATGCCGGTCGGCACCGGGCGCTGCGCCGCCTGAGCGGCGCCCGTCGTCCCCGACCCGCTTGTCGTCCTCGACCTGCTTGTCGTCCCCGACCTGCTCGTCGTCGCGGTCGCGCCCTGGTGCCGGTGGCTGGGTCGGCCGGCTCAGCCCGCGTCGGAGGGCAGCCGTGCCAGCCACGCGACGAGCGCGTCGGCGGTGGCCGCCGGGGCCTCCTCGGGCACGAAGTGGCCGACGCCGGGCAGCAGGAGCCAGTCGTAGCGGCCGCGGGCCTGCTCGGCGGAGCGCTGCGCGAGCGCGGCCGGCAGCAGCGGGTCGTCCTGACCGTGCAGCTGCAGCACCGGCACGTCGACCGGCCGCCGGATCCGCCGCATGACCTCGCGCGCGGCCGGCCGCAGGGGCGCCGTGACGAGCCAGCGGTGGGCCTGGGTGGCGGAGCGGCCGGCGAAGGGCAGCGACAGCGCCTGGCTGTAGCGCGCGACCACCTCGGTCGTCGGCCAGCCCGACGCGGGGGAGGCCCACGCATGCAGGGCGGACTCGAGCACGGCCGGGTCGGTCAGCGGCAGCCGGGTCGGGGTGCCGCGCAGCATCCCGCGCATCGGCACGCGCAGCGCCTGGCGTGAGAGGGCCGGCCACAGCGAGTGCGGGGCCAGCAGGCTCGGGTGCGGCATCGCGCACGGGGCGATCGCCCTCGTGACCTGCGGATGCAGCTGCGGCATCGCCCAGGCGAGCCAACCGCCCAGGCCGTGCCCGACGACGGTCGCGCGCGTCGCGCCGAGGCTGCGCACGAGGCCGGCGATGTCGGCGGCCAGCGTCGGGGCGTCGTAGCCGGTCGGCGGCTTGTCGGAGGCTCCGTGACCGCGCAGGTCGACGGCGACCACACGGTAGCCCGCGTCGGCCGCCGCCGGGATGAGTCGGCGCCACACCCACCAGAATTGCGGGTAGCCGTGCAGCAGCAGCACGAGCGGGCCCTCACCGGCCTCGGCGACGTGCAGGCGGGTGCCGTTCGTCGCGATGAAACGGTGCTCCCAGGGCCCGGGCACGAGGACGGCGCCGGGGTCGGGAGGGGGCATGCGACCCATCCTGGCAGCCGGGTGGGTCGCGCGGCATCCGTGTGGCGTCGCCCGCGGTCGGGCCGGGTACGCGGCGCGCCCGGTCAGGCCGCGGCCTGCCGGGCGCGCGATGACGTCGCCGGTGTCAGGAGCGGGTCAGCGTGCTGCGGGCGCCGGCGTCGGTGGGGCTGGCGCTGCGCACCCGCGCGGTGACCTCGCCGCCGGCGGCGCGCTTGACGGCCTCGACGGTCTCCTTGGAGGACTCGATCGCCAGCTCGGGCTTGCCCTTGAAGCCCTTGAGCGCCGACTTGCCGACGAAGGCGAGGACGCCCGCGACGAGGAAGAGCACCAGCGTCACGATGAGGAAGGACAGCCATGCGGCGAGGCCGAGGGCGATGAGCGCCTGCGCGAAGGTGTGCAGCAGGAAGACCACGCCGAGCACCGCGACGAAGCCCGCGGCGCCGAACATCGCGGCGGCCTTGCCGCCGCGCTTGGCGTCAGCGGCGACCTCGGCCTTGGCGAGGGCGATCTCGCTGCGCACGAGCGTCGAGACGTCGGTCAGCGCGTCGTTGACCAGTCGGCCGATCGTCGGATCGGCGGGTCGGGGCGCTTGCGGTGCGGCCTGCTCGGGGTTGGTGGTGGCCATCGAATTCCTCCTCCGTGGGGCCGAGGGGCCCGGGACGTCCATTCGCACCAAACCCTAGCGACCGGTCTGCGTGGCGGCGACCGAGGGCGCGCCGCGGCCGCGGACCCGGGGGCCTGGACCCGCGCGGTGCCGAGGACGCGGCCCGCCGCCGGGCGGCAGGGACCCGACCGGGGTCGGCGCGGACGCAGCACCGGACACGGCACCGGATATGGCAGGACATGGCACTGGACACGGCATGGACAGGGCACGGACACGTGCCGGACACCGGCCCGGCACCGGTGCGTGATTCGCAATCCGAACAGGTCGCCTCGCCGGTCGTCGGCGGCTCTGAGCAGCGCTTATCGAGGGTGCGCAGCGCAGCGCCGCTCGGCGACGAGCTGGGCCACACTGGTGCCGTGGACACCCAGCGGCCAGATCCTGCCCCGACGGCGCACCCCGACGACCTCGCCGTCGACCCGACCCGATCCGACCTCCCTGCCGACCCCTCCGGCACCCCCGGCGATCCCGCCGGCGCCCCCGGCGATCCCTCCGGCGATCCCTCCGGTCACCCGGCCGGCCCGGTCGCCGGCCACGTCGGCACCAGCGAGCAGCGCGGCGCGAGCCAGAGCCCCGCCCCTGATGATCAGCGGGTGCGCCTCGGCGTGCTCACCAGCGGCGGCGACGCCCAGGGCATGAACGCGGCCGTGCGGGCCGTCGTGCGCGCCGCGATCCACGAGGGCGCGCGACCCTACGCGATCCTCGAGGGATATCAGGGTGCCGTCGACGGCGGCGCCGGCATCGTCGAGATGACGTGGGACAGCGTCGGCAACATCCAGCAGCGCGGCGGCACGATGATCGGCACGGCGCGCTGCGCGGCGTTCCGCGAGCGCGACGGCCGCCGCCAGGCCGCCAAGCACCTGCTCGAGCACGGCATCGACCGGCTCGTCGTCATCGGCGGCGACGGCAGCCTCACCGGCACCGACCTCTTCCGCCGCGAGTGGCCCGACCTGCTCGCCGAGCTCGTCGAGCGCGGCGAGCTCGACGCGCAGACGGCCGCCGCGCACCCGGCACTCATGGTCGCCGGCATCGTCGGCTCGATCGACAACGACCTCGTCGGCACCGACATGACGATCGGCACCGACTCCGCGCTGCACCGCATCATCGAGGCGCTCGACGCGATCTCCAGCACCGCCGCCAGCCACCAGCGCACGTTCATCGTCGAGGTCATGGGGCGGCACTGCGGCTACCTGCCGTTGTCGGCCGCCATCGCCGGTGGCGCGGACGCCGTCTTCGTGCCCGAGGACCCGCCGAAGGAGGGCTGGGGGCAGCGGATGTGCGAGCGGCTCGCCGCGGCGCGCGCCGCCGGGCGGCGCGACAGCATCGTGCTCGTCGCCGAGGGAGCGGCCGACCGCGACGGCCAGCGGATCGACGCCCAGCGGCTGCACGAGGTCATCCTCGACGGGCTCGGTGAGGACGCGCGCGTGACGATCCTCGGGCACGTCCAGCGCGGTGGCACCCCCAGCGCCTACGACCGCTGGATGAGCACGCTGCTCGGCATCGCCGCGGTCCAGGACGTGCTGGCCGCCGACGCCTCGACCCCGGCGCACATCATCGGGGTGCGGCGCAATCGCATCGCGCGGCTCCCGCTCGTGGAGTCGATCCAGGACACCCGGGCGGTCGCCGGCTATATCGAGCAGGGCGAATACGCCAAGGCGGTCGCGGCGCGCGGCCCGAGCTTCGGCAAGGCGCTCGAGCTCTTCGCCGACCTGACGCGCCCCGTCACGGCGGCGGCTCCCGGCGGCAAGCGCGTCGCGATCGTGCACTGCGGCGGTCTGGCCCCGGGGATGAACGCGGCGGCGTCCGCGGCCGTGCGGCTCGGGCTCAAGGCGGGCCTGACGCCGCTCGGCGTCACCGGCGGCTTCCCCGGGCTGCTCGCCGGCACCATCGACGAGCTCGGCTGGGCCGACGTCGAGGGCTGGATCGGCGAGGGCGGCGCGGAGCTGGGCACCCGGCGCCGGCTGCCGAGCGAGGACGAGCTGTATGGCGTGGCCCGCAGCATCGAGGCGCACGACATCGACGCGCTCATGATCATCGGCGGCTTCAACGCCTACCGGGCCGGCTACCGGCTCGCGAGCGAGCGGACCCGCTACCCGGCCTTCAACATCCCGATCGTCGTCGTGCCGGCGAGCATCGACAACAACCTGCCCGGCTCGGAGCTGTCGATCGGCACCGACACCGCGCTCAACAACGCGGTGTGGGCGCTGGACCGCGTCAAGCAGTCCGCGAGCGCGAGCCGGCGCTGCTTCGTCGCGGAGGTCATGGGGCGCCGGTGCGGCTTCCTCGCCTTCATGTCGGGGCTGGCCTCCGGGGCCGAGCGGGTCTACCTGCACGAGGAGGGGGTGACGCTGGCCTCGCTCGTCGACGACATCGCGGAGATGAACGCGGCCTTCGCGGCCGGGCGGCGTCTCTATCTCGTCGTGCGCAACGAGCAGGCGAGCGAGCACTACACGACCAACGTCCTCGCGAGGCTCTTCGAGGAGGAGGGCGGCGACGCGTTCGACGTGCGCGAGGCGCACATCGGGCACATGCAGCAGGGCGGCAGCCCCTCACCGTTCGACCGGCTGCTGGCGACCCGGCTCGTGTCGTTCGCCGTCGACCAGCTCGTCGAGCAGTTCGCCAAGGGGCGCCGGGAGGCGCGTTTCCTCGGGCTCGTCGAGGGCCGCATGACGACCGGCAACCTCGCCCACCTGCCCGAGGTCGCCGACCTCGTCAGCCGCCGCCCCGTCGACCAGTGGTGGCTGGAGCTGCGCCCGGCGATCGACATCATGGCCGACTCCCAGCCCGTCGACGGCGCGGACCGCGCCGCGGAGCAGCTGCCCGTCGAGGACGCCCGCGCCTGACGGCCCCGGCGGCGGGCAGCGGCGAGGCCGCCGAGACCGACCCGCGACAGCGACGCGCCGCGCCCCCCCGCCGTGGGGGCGCGGCGCGTCGGCGAGCGGACTACGCCTTGGCCTGCATGTTGTTCTTGATGAAGTCCATGACCGAGGAGTCCGTCAGCGTCGAGACGTCGCCGACCTCGCGGTTCTCCGCGACGTCGCGCAGCAGGCGGCGCATGATCTTGCCCGATCGGGTCTTGGGCAGCTCGGAGACGATCATGATCGACTTCGGCTTGGCGATCGGGCCGATCTCCTTGCCGACGTGGTTGCGCAGCTCCCGGACCAGTGCCTCCTGGTCCTCGGTGCCGGCGTCCTGCCCGCCCTCGGCCTCGCGCAGGATGACGAAGGCGACGACGGCCTGACCGGTCATGTCGTCGGTCGCGCCGACGACTGCGGCCTCGGCGACCCGGTCGTGGCTGACCAGCGCGGACTCGATCTCGGCGGTGGACAGGCGGTGACCCGAGACGTTCATGACGTCGTCGACGCGGCCGAGGACCCAGATGTTGCCGCCCTCGTCACGGCGCGCGCCGTCGCCGGCGAAATACAGGTCACCGAAGCGCGACCAGTAGGTGTCCTTGTAGCGCTGCGGGTCGCCGTAGATGCCGCGCAGCATCGCCGGCCACGGCTTGGTGACGACGAGCAGGCCTGTCTGACCGTCCGGCACCGGGTTCTTCTCGTCGTCGACGATGTCGACCGCGATGCCGGGCAGCGGCTTCTGCGCCGACCCGGGCACGAGGTCCGTGACGCCGGGCAGCGGGCTGATCATGATGGCGCCGGTCTCGGTCTGCCACCACGTGTCGACGATCGGGGTCTTGTCGGCGCCGACGTGCGTGCGATACCACTCCCACGCCTGCGGGTTGATCGGCTCGCCGACCGACCCGAGGATGCGGATCGAGGACAGGTCGAACTTCGCGGGGATGTCGTCGCCCCACTTCATCGCCGCGCGGATCGCGGTGGGGGCCGTGTAGAAGATCGTGACCTTCTTGTCCGCGATGATCTCCCACCAGCGGCCCTTGTGCGGGCTGTCCGGGGTGCCTTCGTAGAGCACCTGGGTGACGCCGTTGGCCATCGGCCCGTAGACGATGTAGCTGTGGCCGGTCACCCAGCCGATGTCGGCGGTGCACCAGTAGACGTCCTCGCCGGGGTGCACGTCGTGCGCGATCGCGTTGGTGTAGGCGGTCTGCACCAGGAATCCCCCGGAGGTGTGCAGGATGCCCTTCGGCTTCCCCGTCGTCCCCGAGGTGTAGAGGATGAACAGCGGGTGCTCACTGTCGAAATTCTGCGGCGTGTGCTCGGTCGAGGCGGCGTCCATGAGGTCGTGCCACCACAGGTCGCGGCCGTCCTTCATCACCGGGTCGGTGTGGCCGCGGTCGACGACGACGACGTTGGTCACCGACGGGGCGTTGTCCACGGCGGCGTCCACGGCCGGTTTGAGCGGCGACGGCTTGCCGCGGCGGTAGCCGGCGTCGGCGGTGATGACGACCTTGGCCTGCGCGTCGTCGATGCGGCTGCGCAGCGCGTCGGAGGAGAAGCCGCCGAAGACGACCGAGTGCGGCGCGCCGATCCGGGCGCACGCGAGCATCGCGATCACGGCCTCGGGGATCATCGGCATGTAGATCGACACCGCGTCGCCGGCGCCCACACCGAGCTCGGTCAGGACGTTCGCGGCCCGCGAGACCTCGTCCTTGAGCTGGGCGAACGTGATGTCGCGCTCGTCGCCGGGCTCCCCGACGAAGTGCAACGCGACCCGGTCGCCGTGGCCCGCGTCGACGTGACGGTCGACGCAGTTGTAGGCGACGTTGAGCTCACCGCCGACATACCACTTGGCGAAGGGGGCGTCGGACCAGTCGAGCACCTGGTCGAAGTCCTTGCCCCACGTCACGTACGTGTGGGCCTGGTCGGCCCAGAACCCCTCGAAGTCGGCCTCCGCCGCGTCGTAGAGGTCGGCCTTGGCGTTGGCGTATGCGGTGACCTCGGGGCTGGGCGGGAAGTGATGAGCCTGCTCGGTGGCGGTGTCGTCGGCCACGTCTGCCTCCTGGACGTCGTTGTCGGCTCGCAGCGGTGAGCGTGCGAACCCCTCGTCGCTCACGCCGGAAGCGCGGCGAACACAAGGGTGCGGTCGAGGGGAACGATACGGGGCGCGGGGGGCCCGCGCGTAGCGTTCGCCCCATGGGGATCGGTGCGGCGCGCGGAGCGGGACGGGACGTCGGCGACGACCTGCGCTCGGACTGCGGCCGGTGTCTCGGGTTGTGCTGCGTCGTGCTGCCCTTCGCGCGCTCCCGCGACTTCCCGGTCACCAAGGCCGCCGGCGTCGACTGCCGCCACCTCGCCGCCGACCACCGCTGCACGATCCACGCCGAGCTGCGCGAGCGGGGCTGGGTGGGCTGCACGGTCTTCGAGTGTTTCGGCGCCGGGCAGCGCCTCAGCCGGCAGCTCGAGGCCGCGTCCCAGGGCGAGCCTGCTGTCGGCCCTGGTGTCGGCCCTGGTGGAGGTTCTGATGACGAGTCCGGGGCTGTGCCCGGTGGCGAGTCCGACGCCGAGCCCGGTGGCGGGCTCGATGGCGGGCTCGATCTCGCGGCGGGGTCGCTCGACCTCGGCTCGCTGTCGGTGCAGGCGGATTTCGCGGCGTTGCGGCACGTGCAGGAGATCCGCTACTACCTGTGGGCGGCCATCCAGGCACGGCGGTCCTGGGGGCTCGACGCTCCGCTGCCGCGGGCCTTGGCCGCGCGGGTCGACGCGCTGGCGGCGGCGGCGCGCGACCTCGCCGACGGGCTGCCGGACGCGCGCGGCCCCGCGGTCGTCGCCGCGCTGCACGAGCGGGCCGCAGCGGTGTTGGCGCAGGTCAGCGCGCACGTCCGGCCCGCGCCCCCACGCGGCGGCCTGCCGACGGCGACGGCCCGGCGCCTGCGGCCGCGCGCCGACCTCGCGGGCGCCGACCTGCGCGGACTCGCGCTGACCGGGACCGACCTGCGCGGCGCGCTGCTGCTCGGCGCCGACCTGCGCGGCGCGGACCTGGGCCTCGTCGACGTGTTGGGCGCGGATCTGCGCGGCGCACGCGTCGCCGGCGCCGACCTGCGCCACGCGCTCTATCTCACCCAGTCGCAGGTCAACGCGACCGACGGCGACGCCGCGACCCGCCTACCGGCGCACCTGACGCGCCCGGCGCACTGGGACGGTGGACGCGCCGCCCGACCCTGATCGCCTCCCGTGCCGGGCGTCCGGTGCTGGGCGTCCCGCGTTGGGGGGCGTCCCGCGCTGGAGGGGTCCCGCGCTGGGGGCGTCCCATCGGCTGCCAGGGTGTGGGCTCGTCGGTCTGCTGGTCGGCGCTTCCGGGCAGCGGATCGTGACGTGGAGGCACTTTCCGACACGTCGGGGCTCGTGGTGTCACGTGGTGTCGCTCCGGAGCGACACCACGTGACCGAAAGTACCTCCACGTGACCGAAAGTGCCTCCACGTGACCGAAAGTGCCCCCAGGTGACCGAGAGTGCCTCCACGTGACCGGGAGCGCCCCCGACGTGACCGGGGGAGCGCCCCACGTGTCGCGCGCCCAGGTGTCGGGAAGCCCGAGGTCGGGATGTCAGGTGTCGGGATGGCCAGGCGGGCTGCGGAGCCCGCAGCAACACGCGCCGGCCACGGTCGCCGAGCACCCAGCCCGGCGACCCTGCCCGAGGTCGGGATGTCTCAGGTCGGGATGCCCCAGTTCGGGATGCCCCCGGTGTCGGGATGCCCATCGCGGGCCGGGGCGTGACCCAGGGGGTGTGCGCTCGGGCGTGCGCCTACTGCCCGCGCAGGCGCGTCGCGTTGCGCAGGCGCAGCGACGACCAGGCGACGAGCACGCCGAGGGCGGCCCCGAGTCGGGCGACGTCGGCGCCGGCCACGCCGCCCACGCCTGTCAAGCCACCCACTCCGACCGCGCCGGGCAGGAGGATGCCGACCACGAAGGCCAGCAACGCCGGGGTGAGCATCCGCAGCACCAAGGTCTGCGGGCCCGAGCCGGGCATGAGCAGCGCCTCGCTCGGCGGCGGCCGGAAGACCGACGTCCACGTCGTCGCCACGCTCGACACCGTGACGACCGCGCCGACGACGAGCAGCGTCGCCGCGGCCGACGCCCCGGCGGATGCCGCCAGCGCCACCGGCCCGGCCACGACGGCCCAGGTCAGGGCGACGAGCGCGGCCGGCACGAGCGTGTGCGCGATCGCCGCCCGCCCCGGCCACAGGCCGTAGAGGGTGGGTGACCCGACGTGGTCGGCGCTCATCCGCAGCCCCTCGACCCAGGCGCCGATCCCGATGTGGCAGAGCACCATCCCGACCGCCGCCAGGATCGGCGGGGCGCCGGGTTCGACGGCGGTCCAGGCGACCAGGGCCGAGCCCACGCCGACGAGCACGAGCCCGCGGACGACGCTGAAGGGATCGCGGCGCAGCCCGAGCAGGTCGCGACGCAGGACCGTCGAGACCGGCCGACCCGGGCGCAGCCGCGCCGCCCGACCCCGACGCGGCGGCGCAGCGAGCTCCAGCTGAGTCGCCCGCACGTTGCCCGCCAGCAGCGACCCGATGAGCAGCTCCCCGGTCGCGGCCTGGGCCCGCAGGTCCTCGACCCGCAGCCGCCGCAGCGCGCTCGCCGGCCGGGCGGGTCGGGTCAGGCCGGCCTGCCCGGACAGCCCCGCGCCGGCGAGCAGCGCCCCGATCGCCGCGCCGATCAGGCCCGACACCGGCAGCGCGACCGGACCGGTCACCGTCGAGGCCCACAGGCTGCCGCCGAGCAGCACCCCGAGCAGGCCGCCGCCGGTCGTCGCCGCCGCGAGCACCAGGTGCCACCACGGCGTCAGCGCCACGGCCCGATCGAGGGAGGAGGTCAGCACCTGGTCGGTCCACGCGATCGGCGGCACCACCGCTCCGCTGCGGCCGCCCAAGCGCCGGACGGACACGGCGGTCAGGGCGACGAGCAGCGCGAGGACGCCCGCCGCGGGAGGGGTCAGCAGGTGGGCCGCGACCCACGCGGGGTCGCTGGCCACGAAGACGAACCGCGTGACCGTGAAGCCGTAGGTGAGCCCGATGAGGATCGTCACGTAGACCGGGTAGGCCAGTTGCCGCAGGGTGCCCGCGCCCTGGCCGCCGGTCGCCAGATCGAGGGCCTCCTCGAAGCGCTCGCGGTCGGTGCCCGTCGACGGCGCGCTCGCGTGCCCGGTCACGGCCGACTCCCCGCCGCCGGACCGCCGAGTCGTCGCAGCCGGGCTCGTCGCAGCCGGGCTCGTCGCAGATCGAGGCGTCGCAGCCCAGGGCGGCACAGCCCGAGTCGTCGCAGCCGGGCTCGTCGCAGCGCACGCGGCGCTCCGATCAGGGGCCTCACGCGGCCTCCGCCGGGAGGATGTCGACGACGCGGGTCGCCGTGGCGGCGATGACGTCCGGGTCGTGACTGGCCATGACGACCGTGTCGCCGGCGGACCGACGAGCCACGACGAGATCGGCGACGCGGCGGCGCATCCGCTCGTCGAGGCGCTGCTCGGGCTCGTCGAGCAGCAGCGTCGTGGCGGGCCGGAAGAAGACGCACGCGAGCCGGAAGAGCTGGGTCTGCCCCGAGGACAGCTCGTGCGGGAAGCGCTGCGCGAGCTGCCCGATCCCGAAGTCCTCCAGGCACGCCCCGATCCGCCCGTCCGTGTCGTCCGGGTCGCGGCCCCACGTCGCGTCGATGAGCGTGAGGTGGTCGCGCACCGTCAGGTCGCGGTAGGTCGCCGGCGCCCCCAGCAGCGCGGCGACGGTGGTGCGGATGCGGGGATCGCGCTCGTCGACGGGTCGCTCGTCGAGGTGGACCGAGCCGGTGGTCGGGTCGGTGAGCCCGGCGAGCAGCCGCAGCAGCGTCGTCTTGCCCGAGCCGTTGGCGCCGCGCAGCACGACGCACTCCCCGGGGTCGGCGCGGACGTCGATCTCGCGCAGCAGCGTGACCTGCGAGATCACCTTGGAGACGCCGTCGGCGACCAGCACATTGCCCATTCGGGCAGGCTACGTCAGGCCACCGACAGCGCTGGTCACGCCTGACTCGTCCCGGCGCGCGAGCACGCGTCCGGCCCGGCCGATCCAGCGACCGGCCCAGCGGGCGACCGGCCCACCGGGCGACCAGGCCCACACCGGCGACCGGACGGCACAGGCGACCGGACCGCGCGGGCTACCGGGCGACACAGGCGACCGGACTGCGCGGACTACCGGACGGCGCGGGAGGCGTCGACCATGCCCTCGCCGGCGAAGGAATTGCGGGCCGGGGTGCCGACGCAGGCCGAGCCGCGCGGGCACGGCACGTCGCGGGCCTGCCGCAGCAGCGACGCGGTGAGCTGGGCGGGCGTCGCGCGGGGCTGCCGCGCGGCGAGCAGCGCGAGCACACCGGCCGCATGCGGCGCGGCCATCGACGTGCCCGACAGCGGAGCCCACGTGCGGTTGGGGTAGGTCGACAGCACGTCCGACCCGGGGGCCATGATGTCGACGACCCCACGCCCGTAGTTGGAGTAGGCCGCCCGCTGCCCGTTGGGGTCCGCGGCGGACACGGTCACGACGCCCGGCAGCTCGGCCGGGATGTCCAGGCACGTGCTGTTGAGCTTGCGGGTGACCGGCGTGCCGTCGCCGGGGCTGGCGTCATCGACGGTCTTGCGGGACAGGTCGACGCCCTCGTTGCCGGCGGCCGCGACGGACAGCGTGCCCCGGCCCGTGGACCACGCGAACGCCCGGCGCACCGCCTCCCGCCCTGCCGCCTGCCGCGGGTCGGTGCTGCACCAGTAGTGCCACGGGTCGACGAAGTAGCTGTGGTTGGCGATCCTGGCGCCGGACGCGGCGGCCGAGATGATCCCGCAGATCGCGTATTCGGGGTAGATGAAGCCGTCGTCGTTGACGACCTTGACCGACGAGACCCGCACGCCCGGCGCGACGCCCGCGACGCCGACGCCGTTGCGCGCCGCGGCGATGATGCCGGCGACGTGGGTGCCGTGGCCGCTCGTGGTGTTGCGCCAGCGGGTGCCGCTGTAGTCGGGCCGGCCGCCGCTGGTGCAGTCCAGCGAGCGGGCGGTGTCGATGCGGCCGCGCAGGTCGGGGTGGTCGGGCTCGATACCGCTGTCGACGACGGCGACGGTGACGCCCGCCAGGGAGCGCGGTGGCACGGCGGCGGCGGCCGGGCGCGACCCGGTGCCGGCGGCCCGCACCGCACGCAGACCCCACTGCTCGCGCTCGCGGGGCTCGGCGCCGGCCCGCGAGGCCGCGACCGCGGCGGCGGCGGCGGCCGGCCGCGGCGCGGTGGCGCGGGTCGCGCGCACCGTCTCGGTGACGGGCACGCCGCGGGTCGGGCCGACGGACGTGACGCGGGTCTGCGCCGACGGCGCCAGGCGCCGCGTGAAGTCGGCGCGGGTGCTGTGCACGACGAGCACCCCGATCTGCGGCCACTGCTGCACGACGGTGCCGCCCGCGCGGCTCACCGCGGCGGCCACCGACCGCATCCGCCCCGCCGAGACCGCCGCACCGGTGCCGACGTTGACGACGTAGGCCGTGGGGCGCGCGGTCTCGAGGGTCACCGCGTCGGTCAGGGCAGCCGCGGCGTCCGCGCCGCCGGCACCCGCGTCGAGCGCCTCGATCGCGGCGCCGGCGTGGGCGACGTCGGCCTCGCCGGAGTCGGCCTGCAGCGACAGCAGCGCGGCGTGATCCTGCGCCAGGCCTGCCGCCGACGTCGCGGCGGGCGCGGGGGACCGGTCGGCCTGCAGGGTCAGGGAGAGCGGGACGGCGGTCGCGGTGGCCGCCACGACCCCGACGCCCAGCGCGGCGGCCAGGAGGCGGCGGCGACGATCAGTGGACACGGGTGGCACTCCTGACGCAGGTGAGGAAGGGCAGGCCGTCACGGTATGCGGTCATCCGTCCAGGACGTCCGACCCACAGGGACTCCCTTGTATACCGGTGCAGCCCGGGCCGCGCATCGCCGATGGGGCAGGTGGCGGGCACACGCTGGGCCGGCGCGCGGCCCTGTGCGAGGATCGGGCGGTCGAACGGGCGGCATCGAGGCGGCACATCGAGCAGGAGGCGTCATGAGTGGTGACATGCGGTCGGGCGGCACGGATCTGCGGCGCGCGGTGCAGGGCTATTACGACGCCCTCGACTCCGACGACGTCGAGTCGGTCCTCGAATTCTTCAGCGGCGACGTCCTCTACCAGCGGCCGGGCTACGAGCGGATGAACGGCATCGAGGCGCTGCGCCGCTACTACGAGGAGACGCGGCTCATCGCCCCGGGGCGTCACGTGCTGCGCACGATGATCGTCGAGGGGCACCAGGTCGCCGCCCACGGGGAGTGGGAGGGCGAGCTGCGCGAGGGCGGCCGCCGGACCGTCGGCTTCGCGGCGTTCTTCGTCTTCGACGGCAACGGTCGCGCCGCCGAGCACACGACCTACTTCTTCACGCCCTCGGTCTGAGTCGGCGCGCCCGGCGGGCCGGACCGGACGCCGCCTCGGCGGCGTCCGCGCAGGTGGCCGGGTCGGCTAGGCCTCGTAGCCCGCGGGCACGTGCGCGCACGTCGGGTCCGAGGCGAGTACGTCGCCGGTGACCGCGTAGGCGTGCGAGCGGGATCCGCCGCAGACCTCGTTGAACTCGCACACCCCGCACCGGCCGGTGAAGCCGGACGGGTCGCGCAGCGCGCGCAGCAGCGGGTTGTCGCGGTAGATCGCCCGGAAGCCGCCCTCGGTGACGTTGCCGCACTGCTGCGGCAGGAAGCCGCTGGGATAGACGTCGCCGCGATGGTCGACGAAGGAGAAGCCGCGGCCGGAGTTGACGTCGATCGGCGGGCGCGGCGGCCGGGTCCGCGTCGGGCGGTCGGCGAGCAGCTCGTCGGTGCGGGCGGTCAGCGTCGCATACAGCGGTCCGTGCTCGATCGTCGTCCCCAGCGCCGCGGCTCGGGAGCGCTCGATGGCGACCCGGCGGTAGTGCGGAGCCTCGGTGGCCTTGACGGCGACCTTGTCGGACACGTCGTGCATCCAGTGCAGGACGTCCTCGACCTGCTCCGCCGACAGCGCCTGCAACTGTTGACCGCGGCCGGTCGGCACGAGGAAGAACACACTCCACAGAGAAGTGTGCAGATCCATCACGATGCGCAGCAGGTCGGGCAGCTCGTGGACGTTGCCGCGGGTGACCGTCGAGTTGATCTGCAGTCGGAAGCCGGCGTCGCGCACCCACCCGGCCGCGCGCAGCGTGTCGTCGAAGACGCCGTCGACCCCGCGGAAGGCGTCGTGCGTCGCCGCGACCGCCCCGTCGAGCGACAACGACAGGGCACCCGCGCCGGCCGCCCGCATCGTCGCGAGCACGTCCGGCGTCAGCCGCGGCGTCACCGACGGGGAGAGCGCCATGTGCAGCCCGAGCCCCGCGCCGTGGGCGACGAGGTCGGCGAGGTCCGGCCGCTCGAAGGGGTCGCCGCCGGTGAGCACGACGATCGGGTAGGGAGCGCCGTAGCCCGCGATGTCCTCGAGCAGCGCCTTGCCCTGCGCCGTCGTCAACTCGTGAGGGTCGCGCCGGTGTTGCGCGTCTGCGCGGCAGTGCCGGCAGACCAGCGCGCACGCCCGGGTCACCTCCCAGATGACGATCATCGGCCGCTCGCCGGCGTCGTGGTGCAGGCGCCGGACCGCCGGGCGGGCGCGGCGCTGGGTCGCTGTCGTCGCGGTCGTCGCGGTCGTCCCTGCTGTCGTTGCCGCGTCTGGAGCTGCGGGCGTCGGCGTCCGGTCGGTCATGTGCGGTCCTCGGTCTCGCGGGAGGCGGTCTGCTCGGGCGCCAGGCGTGCGGCGATCTCGTCGGCGGCGCGCTGCCCGGAGGCCAGGCACGAGGTGAGGCCGATGCCGTCGTACGACGCGCCGGCGAGGGCGACACCGGGCCACGTCTGCCGCAGCGCCGCCCGCGCCTGCCGCAGCCGGTCGACGTGGCCGACGCGCAGCTGGGGGATGCCGGCCGACCAGCGCTGCACGTGCACGTGCTCGGGGAGGGCGGTGACGCCCTCGAGGCGCGCGAGGTCGGTGCGCAGCCGGGCCACGAGCTCGTCGTCGGTCAGCGCCGCCAGATCCGGGCCGTGGCCGGGGAGTCCGGCGCGACCGGCCGAGACGCGCAGCAGGTAGGTGTCCGGGTCGTCCAGGTGCGGCCACTTCGTCGACAGGTGCGTCACGGCCTTGAGCAGCGTGCCGAGGGAGCTCGGCACGAGCAGTCCGTTGGCGCTCAGCGCCGGCACCCCCGCGACGGCGCGGCGGGGATACCCGAGCACGACCGCCGCGGTCGCCGCCTGCACGGTCTGGGCCAGGGCACGCGCCGCCGCCGGCACGCGACCCACGAGCAGCCGCGCCGCGATCGGGGCCGGCACGGCGAGCACGACGGCGTCGGCGCGCAGCGATCGCGAGCCGCCGCCCGTCGCGTCGCGGGCGGAGGGGCCGGTGCTCGGGGCGTCGCCCGGATCGCCGGTCGTCACGACATACCCGCTGCGGGTGTGCTCGATCGCGACCACCGGGGTGCGGGTGCGGACGGTGGTGCCGGCCGCGAGGGTCTCCACGAGCCGGGTCAGCCCCTGCGGCCAGGAGCCGAAGGTGATGCCCGGCCCGGCCGGGGAGCGGCCCGAGGGGCCGGGGGTCGGGCGGGCGGCGCGGCGAGCGCGCACGAGCGAGGTGCCGCGGGTCGCCGCCGGCACGAGCGAGGGCGTGCACGCGCGCAGGCTCAGGAGGTCGACGTCGCCGGAGTGCAGCCCGCCGAGCAGCGGGTCGACGAACGCCGCGCTGACCGCCCGCCCGAAGCGCGCCGACACGAAGTCACCGACCGAGACGTCGTCGGCGCCCTCCGGATCGCTCAGCCGCCCGGCGCGGGAGGCCAACACCGGCTCGAGCCCGGCCCGCACGAGCTGAGGCACCGAGAGGATCCCGCTGCGCAGGACCGGTCGCAGCCGCGTCGGACCGGCGGGGCCGACCCCGGCGGGCAGTGGCGCGCGCCCGTGCGGCGTCATCAGGAAGGAGGGGTTGGGCCGCGCGCCGACGAGGTCGTCGGCCAGGCCCAGCTCGGCGACGAGGGCCGCCGCCGCGGGCACCTGCAGATGCACGGCCTCGGCGCCGACATCGACCGGTCGCCCGGCGATCGGCACGGTCCGCACCTGCCCGCCCACGTGGTCGGACGCTTCGAGGACGACGACGTCGTGCCCCGCCTCGCGCAGCCGACGAGCGGCGAGCAGGCCACCGACCCCCGCCCCGACGACAATGACCCGGGCCCCGCTGCCCGCGGTCGCCGGCGCGCCGAGTTCGTCGACATCGTGGTGCCCGACCTGCGCCTGCCCGACCCGTCCGTGCGTCCGGGGGTGGACGTCGTCCCTGGCCCTGCTGTCGTGGACGTCGCCCACCGTGCCCGCTCCTGTCCGGCCGCCGCGGCACACCGGCCCGCCGCGAGCCCATTCGATCCGTCCACCCTAACCACGGGCTCCTCCGGGATTTCGACCACACCCGGCCGCGGGACCCAGGTCCCGCCCGGTCGATCGCCGCCCTGTCGGTCGGTTCTGTCGGTCGCGCCCTGTCGGTCGCCCGCCGCCGGGGCCGGCGCGTGCGCGCTGGGGTGCGCGGATCGCATACCCTTGTCTGCGGCGCTCCGGGGGCGGGGAAAACGCCACTGTCCGTAGCAGGTTCGCGCGGCGGCGACAGCGGCGCCAGCGGGGGGCCAGGATTCACACAGCCTGTGACATGGGGGACAGGGAGAATGGACCGGATGACGAAACGCCCGTGGTCCGCCACACCCTCCCCTGAGGACGCCGAGCGCCCCGGTGACGTCGGCCGCGAGCGCTCCACGACCCGGCACGCCCGGGCCCGGCACGACGACGCACCCGGCCCAACGCCGACGCCCGCAGACCCCCGCGGCGACCGGACGCGGCCTCTGCCCGGCGCGCAGGCGGCGCAGCCGGCGGACGGTCCGGTGCTGGTCGTCGCCGCGCGGGCGCGGGCCCGCCGGGTCGCGCTCGCGGTGAGCGGCACGCTCATCGGGCTCGGCGGGCTGGCCGTCGCAGGGTTGACGTCGCTCGTCGTGTGGACCCACCTGGGGCAGCGGGCCGACGAGCGCTCTCGGTGGTCCGTCGCGGTGCCCTTCGAGGTGCGCGACCTGCTCGTCGCCTGGCTCGACACGGTCAGCGTCGTCTCCATCGCCCTGGCGCTCCTCGTCATCGCCGGGGTGGCGCTGCTGCGTCGCCGGCCCGTGGCGGCCCTCGGCGCGCTCATCCTCGTCGCGGGCGCCAACGTGACGACGCAGGTGCTCAAGGAGCTGATCCCGCGTCCGGCCTACGGCGTGGGCCCGGCGATGAACAGCCTGCCCAGCGGGCATACGACGGTCATGACGAGCCTGGTGCTCGCGCTGCTGCTCGTCGTGCCGCGTGGTCTACGGCCGCTGCTGGTGTGCCTGACCAGCGCGGTCGCGACGTTCACCGGGGCCGCGACGATCCTGGAGCGGTGGCACCGCCCGAGCGACGTCATCGCCGCCTTCGGGGTCTGCGCGGTGTGGGCCGGCCTCGTCCTGGGGTTCGTGGCCCTGCGTCGTCGGGGCGATCCCGCGACCGCCGCGCGCCCACCCGCCGCCGTGCGCCCGCCACGCCTCGCGGCCCGCGCGGCCGTCCACGCCGCCGCCGGGATGGTCGGCGCGGTCGCGATCGGCGCGCTGCTCGTCGTCGGGGGCCTGGTCGCCCACGGCGAGGCGTCGAACGTGCTCGTCGGGGGCGTCATGCTCACCGCGACGGGCCTGACGGGCGCCCTGCTCGCCGCGCTCACGGGCCTGGCCGCCGACGCCCTCGACGCGTCCTGAGCGGGGGTCGGTGGGCGGACGCTGTCGGTGGTGCTGGCTAGGCTGACGACGTGCCTGGACCCCTCCACGTCAGACCGTTCCTCGCCGCCGCGGCGGGCAAGGCGGCCCGCGTCGCCTCCCGCCTCAAGGGCGGCGGGTCCGCGCTGCCGGGCCTGGTCGTCGAGCGCGTCGATCCCCGGTTCCTCTCCTACGCCCTGGCCGAGGTGCGCGGCGGCATCGTCGTCGTCTCGGGCACCAACGGCAAGACGACGACGACCAAGATGCTCACCGCGATCCTGCGCGAGCACGGGCTCGACGTCTTCAGCAACCCCACGGGCAGCAACTTCACCCGCGGCGTCATCTCGGCGATGCTGCCGACGTTGCCGCTGTCGGGGCGCCTGAGCGCCGACGTCGCGGTGCTCGAGCTCGACGAGGCTCACGCGCTGAAGTTCGTCGAGGCGGTGGCGCCGACCCACGCGCTGCTGCTCAACGTCGCGCGTGACCAGCTCGACCGCTTCGCCGAGATCGACCACACCGCCAGGCTGCTCGCGCAGTTGGCGGCCGGCACGAGCCAGGGCGTGGTGCTCAATCGCGACGACTCCTTCGTGTCGCGGATCGCCGGGCGGCCGGCGGTGCCCGACGCCGTGTATTTCGGGCTCGACGAGTCGATGCGCGACCGGCTCGAGGAGCTGTCCGAGGCCGACGTGCGCTTCGAGGACGAGGCGGCGGCGCCGCCGGTCGGGCCGCTGGACGGGCTGCTGCGCGAGCTCGACGAGCGCGACTTCGAGGTGACCTTCGGCGACGGGCTGCGCATCGGCCCGCTGCGGCTGCGCCAGCGGGGACTGGCCGCGATGATCAACGCGACCGCGGCGGCGACGACGGCGCGCCGCGTGCTCGGCGAGCGCTTCGACGTCGCGCACACCGAGCGGGCGCTGCGCACGACCGCGCCGCCCTTCGGGCGCGGCGAGGTCATCGACGTCGACGGGCAGCCGCTGGAGTTGGTGCTGGTCAAGAACCCGGCGGGCTTCACGGTCGCGCTGCACACCTACGGCGCCACACCGGTGGCGACGATGGTCGCCATCAACGACAACTACGCCGACGGCCGCGACGTGTCCTGGCTCTACGACGTGTCGTTCGCGTCGCTGACGCAGCGGGGCGTGGCGGTCACCAGCGGCGTGCGCGCCTACGACATGGCGCTGCGGCTCTCCTACGACGACGTGCACACCGACCACATCGAGCCCGACCTGACGACGGCGCTGGACCACTTGCTGGCGACGCACCCGGACGAGCCGAAGCGGATCTTCTGCACCTACACGGCGATGATGGCGTTGCGCCGCACGCTGGCGGACCGGTATGACCTGGCGGAATTCGGCGAGGAGGCGAAGTAGGCGATGGCCAAGGGCACGATCACGCTCGTCCACCTCTACCCGCGCGAGATGAGCATCTACGGCGACCTGGGCAACACCCGGGCGCTGGAGGTGCGGCTGCGGCGGCACGGCTACGACGTCGAGCTCGTCGCGCATCATCCGGGCACACCGCTGCACACCGGCGCCCACCTCATCGTCGGCGGCGGCGGTCAGGACTCCGGGCAGGCGCGCGTCGAGGCCGACCTCGAGCGCAACGGCCCGACCCTGGCCGCGATGGCGCAGGACGGCACGCCGATGCTCATGATCTGCGGGATGTATCAGCTCTTCGGCAACGACTTCACCACCGTCGAGGGGCAGCGCCTGCCGGGCCTGGGCATCCTCGACGTCACGACCCGCGGCAACGACGCGCGGATGATCGGGCCGGTCGTCCTCGACACCGAGCACGGCCAGGTCGTGGGTTATGAGAACCACTCGGGCTCGACGACGCTCGGCCCGGGGCAGGCGTCGTTCGGCTCGGTCGCGCACGGTCGGGGCAACAACGGCTCCGACGGCACCGAGGGCGCCCGCCGCCACCACGTCTACGGCACGTATCTGCACGGCCCGGTCCTGCCGGCCAACCCGCGCTTCGCCGACGCGCTCATCAAGGCCGCGGTCGACCTCGCGATCCCCGGCGGCTTCGAGCCCGAGGACCTCGACGACACCATCGCCTGCGAGGCCCAGCGCCGCCAGATCGACCGGCTGCTCTCGGGGCGCAGCACGCCGCGCTGACGCCCGGGCCGGCCGTCAGCCCGGGGGCGAGGCGGGCGCCGGCGCGGCGGGCGCGGCCTCCTGCGCGGCGCCGCGCCGCGTGTTGAGCCACACGACGATCGCCAACGCCCCGAGCGGGATCTCCAGGACGAAGCTGTAGAGCGCGAAGAGCGTCACCGCCGCCGCCGTCCCCTCGCCGGGCACCCCGAAGGCCAGCAGGACCGCCGCCGCGCCCGCCTCGGCGACGCCGATGCCGCCCGGGGTCACGGCGACCGTCGTCAGCAGCCGCCCCACGGCATACGCGGCGAAGGCGTGCGGCCAGCTCAGGTGCACCCCGACGGCCTCGAGGCACTCGCGGAAGAGCACGAAGTAGACGCCCATGAAGCCGACGAGCCCGACGGTCATCGGCAGCCACCGCCCGCGGATCACCCCGATCGTCGTATCGCGCAGGTCGAGGGCCAGCCGCTCGACGTCCCGGCTGCCGCGCTCCCGGCGCGCGACGAGCCGCACGATCCGGTCCACGACCCGGCCCACGCCTCGGGTGGCGCGCCGCGACGCGATCATCGCGATGAGCGACCCCGCGATGAGGGCCCCGCCGACGCCGCCGAGCAGCGCCCCGCGCAGCATCGGCGCCGGCACCTGCTGCGTCGAGGGCAGCAGCACCAGCGCGGCGACCACGGGCAGTAGCACGCGTGCCAGCATGTTCCACACCGCGGTGACCAGGATCGACGTGCCGATGTCGCGGTGGCAGAAGCGCCACGACCGATACATGGCGTAGGTGAGCCCGGCGCCGACGGCCCCGCCGCCGGGCAGCAGGTTGCTGACGCCGGAGCCGGCGAGGTTGGCCAGGATCGCCTGGCGGTGCCGCAGCCCGGGCAGGGAGCCGGTGAGGGTGAACGTGTAGCAGGAGAGCCCGAGGAACATCCACGCGAGCAGCCCGAAGAACGTCGGCCACCCGACGCCGGTGACGATCCCCAGGATCGTCGACCACGGCGTGCCGGTCAGCGCCGGCAGCAGCCACCCGAGCAGCGCCACCGCCAGGGCCAGGCTCGCCAGGCCCTGGAGCACCTGGCGCGCGATCGCCGCGGGCGTGCGGGGCACTCGGACCGTCGGCGGCCCCGGCAGCCCGGCGCCCGCAGCGCCGCGCTCGTCGCCGGTGCTGAGCTCGTCGGCGTGATGCTCCTGGGTCCGGTGCTCGTCGGCCTGATGCTCGGCGGCCTGATGCTCGGCGGCCTGATGCTCGGCGG
>JAVTVZ010000051.1:44421-51071 GCA_032229625.1 Dermatophilaceae bacterium
TGCTCGTCGGCCTGATGCTCGGCGGCCTGATGCTCGGCGGCCTGATGCTCGGCGGCCTGATGCTTGTCGGCCTGGTCGTGCTCGTCGGCCGGGCTGCGGTGTCCGCGCGGGCCGTGCGCAGCGCTCACGGCGGCCCGTCGCCCAGGCCGGCGAAGATGTCGCGCTCGCGGTGGCGGCCCGGCGGCGGCCCGCCCGCGTCGACGAACCACTCCCGGGCGAAGACCACGTCGTACAGCGGCCGCGGGATCGCCAGGAACGCTCCCAGGGTCCGGTCGGCGCCGTCGTCCGCGGCGGCCTGGGTCGCGTGGGCCGCCATCGACGCGCGCTTGGCCGCGATGTGCCGGTGCACGTCGATGCGGTGGGAGATGAGGGCCCCGGGGGTGAACGCGCGCTGCCACGCCGCGAGGTCGACGTCGATCGAGACCCCGGGCAGGCGCCGCGCGACGGCGATCGCGCGGGTGAGCAGCTCGCGCGGCACCGTCGCCTCGAGCAGCCGCGGCGTGCCCGCGAGCTGCGCGGCGGCCCGCGTCACCTCGTGGACGCGCACGTGGTCGCGATGGCCGTAGCCGCCGCTGCGGTCGTAGCCGATGACGACGTCCGCGCGCTCGGCCCGCAGGATCTCGGCGATGCGCCCGCTGATCTCGCCGGAGTCGGCGTGCAGGAAGCGCTGCCGACCTGGCGGATCGTCGGGCACCGGCCCCTCCATGCCCGAATCGGCGTACCCGAGCCACTCGACGCGCGCGGCCCCGATGGCGTCGGCGCTGGCCGCCAGCTCGGCGAGGCGGCGCCGACCCAGCTCGCCGACGGACCCGCCGGCATAGTCGCGGGAGGTCAGGCCGAGGTCGCCGTCGGTGGCGACGACGAGGACGACCCGGTGTCCGGCGGCCGCGGCCTTGGCCAGCGTGCCCGACATCAGGAGCGCCTCGTCGTCCGGATGGGCATTGACCGCGACGACCGTACGACTCACGGAGCCAGTCTCACTCATGATTCCAGTGTTCCGGCCGTGATGTGCCAGGGTTGGGGGCGTGAAGATCGCGCTGGTGACCGACTGCTACTTGCCGCGCCTCGGCGGCATCGAGGTGCAGGTCCGTGACCTGGCGCACGGTCTGCGGGCGGTCGGGCACGAGGTCGAGGTCTTCACCGCCACGGTCGGCGAGGACGGTCAGCACGGCGGGCATGTGGAGATCGTCGACGACGTGCCTGTGCACCGCCTGGGCCTGGACCTGCCGACGGGCTTCCCGCTGAACCCGCTGGCCACCGGTGAGCTGCGGCGCCGCCTGTCCGACGGCTTCGACGTCGCGCACGTGCACATGGGGGTCGTCAGCCCCTTCACCGTCGACGCGACGCGCGTCGCCCGCGGCCTGGGCCTGCCGACGACGATGACGTGGCACTGCATGCTCGCGTGGGCCGAGCCGGCCATCGGCCTGACCGGCGCCGTGCGGCGTTGGGCGCGCTCGGGCGTGACGATGAACGCCGTCTCGTCGGTCGCCGCCGTGCCGGTCCAGCGACTGCTCGGCGATCTGGGCACCGTCGCGGTGCTGCCCAACGGCATCGACGTCGACACGTGGTGGCAGCCGGCGCACGGCTCGACGCCGCCGTCGACCGCCGACGGGCTGCGGCTCGTCACCGCGATGCGGCTCGTCGGCCGCAAGCGCCCCCTGCCGATGTTGCAGGTGCTGCAGCGCGTGCGGGCCATGGTGCCGGAGGTGCCCTTCACCGTGACGATCCTCGGCGACGGGCGGCTGCGCTCGTCGGTCACGTCCTACGTGCGCCGCGAGGGCATCGCCGACTGGGTCGAGCTCGCCGGCCGGGTCAGCCGCCCCGAGCTGCTGCGCCGCTATGCCCAGTCGCACCTCTACCTCTCACCCGCGCGGCTCGAGTCGTTCGGCATCGCCGCGCTCGAGGCCCGCTGCGCCGGCCTGCCCGTCGTGGGCCTGAACACCAGCGGCGCCTCGGAATTCGTGCACGACGGCGTCAACGGCTTCCTCGCCCGCACCGACGACGACATGGCCGCCGCCATCGCCCGGTTGCTCACCGACGACGCGATGCGCGAGCGGATGTATCGCTACAACGTCACCGTCCCGCCCAGCGACCTCGACTGGAGCGCCGTCATCGCCGCCACCGAGCGGGAGTACGAGCGCGCGATGGGTCGCGTGGTCACCCCTGTGGGGTAGTCGGGTCGTTGCCCACGCCGCCGCCCGCCCCGCCTGCGTCCGTCCCGCCTCCGTGCGCGTCGTCGGCGCCCCCGTCGGGCGCGCCTGCTGCGGGCGTCGCTGACGGGGCAGCCGCCCACCGGCCAGGTGGTCACGGCTCGGGTGGTCCTGGCTCGGGTCACGGGTCGGGTGACGGGCGCGACACGGGTGAGGGGGGCGGCGGCGCAGTGCCGGACGGCGTGAGCGATTTCGTGCGCTGGTCGGGGCCCGTCGTCGTGGCCGGTCGCGTCGTCGACACCGAGAGGGGGCCGGTCCGCGCCGCGCCGCACGGCCGGTCGGGCAGCGCCGGCCGTGGCTGCCGACCCGCGCCGCGGGAGGGGCAGCCCGACGCCCGACCCGGCGACGAGACGTGGCGGATCGACCTCCCGCACGGCGTCGACCCCGCGGCGATCGCGCGCCGCGCGGGCGCCCGGGGGCTGCCGCGGGCCGGCCGTGACGAGGCCGGGCGACTCGTCCTGTCCTACGACGTCACCTCGCCCGAGCCTCCCGATCCACGGCCCGCCCCGGCGGCCCGCCCGCGCCGCGCGCCCGGGCTCGTGGTCGCCCCCGGAGAGCGGGCGGTGCCGGTGCAGCGGGTCTCGGCGTCGGTGCTCGTGTGGGCCGACGGGGCGCTCCTGGCGACTCGGTATGTCGATCGGCCGGACGCGGTCGCGCCGGGGGCCTGGGCATTGCCGGGCGGTGGGGTCGATCCCGGCGAAGAGCCGATCGACGCGGCGCGGCGCGAGTGCTGGGAGGAGGCCGGGCAGGTCGTCCAGGTCGGCGCGTTGCTGCGGCTGACGAGCCGACACTGGGTGGGGCGCTCGCCCGCGGGGCGGCTGGAGGACTTCCACGCCCTGGCCCTGGTCTACGAGGCCCGCTGCCCCGAGCCGACCACCCCGGTCGTCCACGACGTCGGCGGGTCGACCGCGCAGGCGGCGTGGGTGGGCGCCGCGGACGTGCCGGGCCTGGGCTGGTCGGTCTCGCAGCGCTGGGTCGGCTCGACCCGCCCGCCGACCGCGCCCGCCGGCCCGGTCGCAGATGTCAGGGGTCGCGGCGGGTCAGCAGGCCGATAAGGCCGACGACGAGCAGGACCGCCCCCGCGGACAGCGCCGCGACCGGGGCGACCCAGGTCTGGTTGTCGCCGACATCGGCGAGTTCGTGCAGCAGGCTCAGCGTCGCGACGACGACCCCGACGAGGCCGAGCACGAGCAGCAGCACGTCGGGGCGGGCGCGGCCCCCGCGGGCCGAGCCGTCGGCGCCGGGGCCGCTGGAGCCGCGCGTGTCGTCCCCGCCCGGCGGCGGGGCCTGCCCCTGCTCGGCGCGCTCTCGCGAGCCCGACCCTCCCGAGCCGGCCGGCCCTGCGGGGCCCCAGGAGCCGCGCGGATCGCTGCGATCCGCGCCTGCGCTCCCAGGGCCCGCCGGACCCTCGGTCCCCCCGGGTTCGTGGGCGCCCCGGTCGTGGGCGCCCCGGTCGTAGGCCCCCCGGTCGTAGGCGTCTCGGTCGTAGGCGCCTCGGTCGTAGGCCTTCCGGTCGTCGGCCCCGCGGCCGTCGGCCCCGCCGGCGCCGGACTGCGGGCCCTCGGGCCACGACCCGTAGCCCGCCATCAGGGCCCGATCTCGATCGAGACCCCCGGGCCGCCGGCGGGTGCCTCGACACGCGCCAGACCTGCGGCGAAGGGCACGAGCAGCACGACGGCGACGGCCAGCGCGGTCGCCCGCCGGCCCCGCATGCCGAGGAGGAAGACGATGATCGACAGGCAGGCCAGCGCGGCCGAGACCCCGACGATCGACGGGCTCGCGGCCAGCGCCGCGGCCTGCACGCCCCAGGCGGCGCCGGCGCCGATAATCGCGGTGGAGGTCAGGACCAGCAGCGTGGCCCACGCCCCGAGCCCCGGCCGCCGAGTCGGCCCCTGAATCGGTCCCTGCGCCGGTGCCGGTGCCGGTGCCGGTGTCGGTGTCGGTGTCGGTGTCGGCTGTGCCGACGCACCGCGGCCGGAGCCGGCGGGGTCGAGCACGTCGTACGGACCGGTCCGGCTCGGCGGGGCGGGGGCAGCGGGCCGACCCTGGCACACCCCGCCGCTCCAGCCACTGTGCGACAGCGCGGGCACCCAGCGCCCGGTGACGGGGTCGAAGACGGCGCGCTCGCCGCCGCGGGTCGGGGAGCCGTGCGCCGAGGCCGCCGGGGCCGCCGGGGCCGATCCTGCCGCAGCGGTCGTCGAGCCCCATACCGGCTGGTCGGGGGGCGTGGAGGCCGGGTCGCCCGTCGCGGCCGGAGCCGACCCCGGGGCGCCCGGGCCGCGGGAGCCACGACGCCCGCGGCGGGTCACGAGGAACGCCACCGCGCCGATGGCCAGCGCGCTGCCGATCACGTGCCACCAGCCGCCGTCGTCGCGCGGGGAGCTCAGCAGGCTCATCGCCGTCACGACGCCGAGGATGATCGAGCCGGTGTCGTGGTCGCGGATCGCGCGCTGCACGGGCAGCGCGCCGTCGTCGTCCGGCAGCAGGAACCACGCGAGCAGATAGACGGTGATGCCCACCCCGAGCAGCAGGCCGAGGACGACGAAGGCGACGCGCACGACGCTGGGGTCGAGATCGAACTGCTCGGCCACCCCGGAGGCGACGCCCGCGATCACCCGACGACGCCGCGGGCGCCGCACCGGCGAGCGGTGCAGAGCGTCGTAGAGACGGTCCGGTCGGGACGTCGGGCCCCCCGAGGGGCCGGACGGATCAGGAGCAGGGGACATGTCTCCATCGTCGCCTGTCGCGGCCCGCGCGCCCCATGCGGACCGACCCTGAGGGCACCCTGAACACGCTCATCCCGCGCGGCGCGGCGCCCCGGGACCGCCCGGAGTGACGGCCCGCACCCTTGTCGGTGCCCGGTGGGAGGGTGTCACCATGGCCGTGGGAGCCGGTCCGCCGCGACCCGCCGACCGCCCCACGCCGCGACGTGTGAGGCGGCGTGTGAGGCAGCGAGTGAGGTGGCGGTCTGGCGGTGGACGCGGTGTCCGGAGAGTCGCGTGGAGCAGGACGGAGGTGATGGTCGGTGGAGGAGTCCGTGCCGGGTGCGGTGGCGCGCGGCGCCGCGCCGACCGGCGCCTCGTCGCAGGCCGCTTCGTCCCAGCCTGGGCCGCCGCAGTCCGGGCCGCCGCAGCCCGAGTCGCCGCAGTCCGGACCGTCGCAGTCCCGGGCGTCGGTGCCCCAGCCGCCGGTGCCCGCGACGTCGGCGCGGCGGGGGCGCCTGACGCGGCGGCGGCACGGGGCGGTGATCGCCGGCGTGGCGACCGGGCTCGCGGACCAGACCGGCTGGGACGTGCGGGTCGTGCGGGTGCTCTTCGTGGTCTCCAACCTCGCCTTCGGGCTGGGGCTGGTCTCCTACCTGGCCCTGTGGATCCTCGCGCCCGAGCAGGGGCGGGCCGGTGAGCGCCAGAGCGTGCGCCGACTGCCCGTGCAGTTGCTGCTCGTGGGGGTCGCGCTCGTGGCCCTCGGCGCGCTCGGGGTGACCGGGCACACGATCCTGCCGGACATGCTCCGACCCCTGCTGCCGGTCGTGGCCGTCGCGCTCGGGGCGGTCATCGCGTGGCGCGACGTCGAGGCCTTCGAGCGGCAGTCGTGGCTCGGGCCCGGCGGCGGGCGACGCACGCTGCCGCGCGTGCTGGCCGGGGCCGCGCTCGCCGGCGGCGGACTCGTCATCCTCATCACCAGCGACCAGGGCCTGTCGATGGCCTGGGACGTCGGCGTCGCGACCGTCGCGGTGCTTGCCGGCATCGGCCTCGTGCTCGCGCCGTGGGTCGCGGGCTTCTGGCGGCGCTACGAGCGCGAGCAGACCGCCCGCATCCGCGAGACCGAGCGCGCCGACATCGCGGCCCACCTGCACGATTCGGTGCTGCAGACCCTCGCGCTCATCCAGCGCACCGACGACCCGGCCGTCGCCACCCGCCTGGCCCGGGCCCAGGAGCGCGAGCTGCGCACGTGGCTGTACGGCGGGGCCCCCACGGCCGGTTCGCTCGCCGAGGCCGTCGCGGCCGCCGCGCACGAGGTCGAGGACCGCCACGGCGTGCCCGTC
This sequence comes from Dermatophilaceae bacterium, assembly GCA_032229625.1. Classification (GTDB taxonomy): domain Bacteria; phylum Actinomycetota; class Actinomycetes; order Actinomycetales; family Dermatophilaceae; genus Kineosphaera. Next base: position 50,677 of record JAVTVZ010000051.1, read on the forward strand.
GAGCTCGTCGTCACCGGCGACACCGCACTGGACGACACGAGCGAGGCGCTCGTGCGCGCGCTGCGCGAAGCGTTGACCAACGCGGTGCGGCACGCGCGGCCGCCCGTCACCGCCTACGTCGAGATCGGCGGCGGCGTCGCCGAGGCCTTCGTGCGCGACCACGGTGACGGCTTCGACCTCGACGACATCGCGCCCGACCGGCTCGGGGTGCGCGAGTCGATCCTGGGCCGCATGGAGCGCCACGGCGGCAGCGCGCGGGTGCGCCGCCTCGACGAAGGCACCGAGATCTGTCTGCGGCTGCCGCTCGAGCCTGCCGATCCGCCCGACACGAGCGAGCCCGCCGGGCCGGGCCACGACTCGGCCGCGGCGACCGCCACGGACCACTCGGCCGCGGC
>JAVTVZ010000051.1:51171-61082 GCA_032229625.1 Dermatophilaceae bacterium
ACCGCCACGGACCACTCGGCCGCGGCGACCGCCGCGGACCACTCGGCCGCGGCGGTCGCCACCGACGACGCGGCCGTGACGACGGCCACGGACGACTCGGCCGCGGCGACCGCCGCCGACAGGCGCCCCGCCGCCCTTCCGCGCTCTGCTGCCACACCGTCTACCGACCTCGAGGAGCACCTGTGAGCACCACCCCGACCCCCGCCGCGCGACCTGCGGGCACCCCGATCCGGCTCGTGCTCGTCGACGACCACCGGATGTTCCGCAGCGGGGTCAAGAGCGAGCTGGCCGGCGAGCTCGGCGACGATCTGAGCATCGTCGGCGAGGCCGGCACGGTCGAGCAGGCCGTCGCCGTCGTCACCGCCGAGCGCCCCGACGTCGTGCTGCTCGACGTGCACCTGCCCGGCGGTGACGGGCGCGGCGGGTCGGATGTCATCACCGGGTGCCGGGCGGTCACGACCCCTGCCGGTGCCCCCGTCCGCTTCCTCGCGCTGTCGGTCAGCGACGCCGCCGAGGACGTCATCGCGGTGATCCGGGCCGGGGCCCGCGGCTACGTCACCAAGACGATCTCCCCGCGCGACCTCGTCTCGGCGATCCGTCGGGTCTCCGAGGGCGACGCGGTCTTCAGCCCGCGGCTCGCGGGCTTCGTGCTCGACGCGTTCGGCGCCGCGGCCGGCGAGGTCGCCGAGGTCGACGAGGAGCTCGACCGACTCTCCGCCCGCGAGCGTGAGGTCATGCGGCTCATCGCGCGCGGCTACCAATACAAGGAGGTCGCCAAGGAGCTCTTCATCTCCATCAAGACCGTCGAGACCCACGTGTCGTCCGTGCTGCGCAAGCTGCAGCTCAGCTCCCGGCACGAGCTGACCGCCTGGGCGATGCACCGCCGGCTCGTGTGAGCGCTCACCTCGCGGCGGCGGTGGTGAGCGGGTCGCGCGGCGTCTCATAGGGTTGGCGGTATGTCCGCCACCTACACCGTCCTGAGCCTGGCCCACTGGGCCGGGCTCGCCGCCATCGTCATCGGCTACACGCTCTCGATCAGCCGAGGTGTCATCAGCGACGTGATGGTGTGGGGCGCGCGGATCCAGCTGCTCCTCGGTCTCGCCCTCGTCGCCGTCGCCGAGATGGGCAGCCTCGATCCGCTGAACCACGTGAAGATCGCCGTCAAGCTCGTCGTCGCCCTCGCCGTCGTCGCCCTCTGCGAGATCGCGCGGTCCCGCGCCGCCAAGGGCGACGACAAGCCCGTGCTCATGCACGCCGCCGCGGGGCTCACCGTCGTCAACGTGCTCGTCGCCTCGCTCTGGCACTGAGTCCCGTTCGGGCGCTGAGCCCCCGCTCGGGCACCGAGTCCTTGTGGGAGGACTGAGTCCTCGCTCGGGCGCCGAGTCCTTGCGAGAGGACTGAGTCCTCGCTCGGGCGCCGAGCGTCGGGCGGCGCACCACGTGACGGCCAGGGTTTCGCGCCCCCGGCGCCGAGTCGCCCGGCTCGCGGACGTGGCGCCTGATCCCGAACTCGCGAGACCGGGCGTACTGGTCCGCCCGGTAGCAGTGGTCGCGCGGCGGCCGCAGGGTCGAGGCAGGGTCGACGCAGGGACCCCGGTCTCGCGGCGCCTCCCGGACGGCCTCCCCGAGGGGGCGTCAGGCCGGGGGCAGCGGCGTGACCGGGAGCCGCACGGTGACGTCGGCGCGCTCGGCGGTGGCCGCGACGAGCCGCGCGTTGGCCTCGTCGGTGCGCAGCACCCATTCGCGGGCCGCGGCGGGGCTGCGGCCGTGGGCGATGTGCCGCTCGATGAGTCGGTGGACCCGCAGGTCGGGGGGCACGTCGACATACCAGGTCTGCGCGAGGCAGGCCCGGGCCCGCTCCCACGCCGGGCCGTCGCTGAGCAGATAGTTGCCCTCGGTGACGACGAGCGGCACGTCGGGCGCGACGGGGATGGCGCTGCCGATCGACTCCTCCAGGGCGCGGTCGAAGTACGGCGCGTAGACCGTCTCCCCGGGCTGCGGCGCGCACAGGCGCGCGACCAGCGCCGCATAGCCGTCGGCGTCGAACGTCGCGATGTTGCCCTTGACGTCGGCGAGCCCCAGCCGGCGCAACTCCTGGTTGGCCAGGTGGAAGCCGTCCATCGGCACGATGACGACCCGCGCGGGCCCCAGCGCACCGGCGATCGCCGCCGCGACCGTCGACTTGCCCGAGCCCGGTGCCCCGACGAGCCCGATGACCGTGCGTCGGCCCGCGACGGCGAGCGCGTCCGCGCGGGCGACCGCCGCCTCCAGGGAATCCACCACGGCTGTCATCGATGACCTCGCCCCTCGTCCGGCCGGGTGCGTGTCGCGCCCGGTCTGCTGCCGCGCCTGGCCGGCCGGCCGCCCCTCGCGTCGCGGCGGGGGCGTGTGGCGGTGGCGTCGCTGTGAGCCGATGCTGCCAGGAATCAGCGTGGTGGCGCGGCCCCGGGGTCCTCGACCGCTGCCGACGACGCGACGCACACAGGTCCGCGTGCGCGTCGACGAACGTGTCGACGTGCCGACACGCTGGTGATCGCCGGCGTGTCGGTGCGTCCATCGGTTCGGCGAGGGCTGGTCGGCGGCGTGTCAGCTCGGGTCGCGGGCGCTGATCCAGGCGCGTGTGCCGCGGTACCGGCAGGATTCGGCGGCGACGCGCGCCGCGACGCGCAGCGCAGCGGCGGGCGCGGCCCCGCACGCCCGCTCCCACGCGTAGGCGCCGTGCAGCACGTCGCCCGCCCCGAGGGTGTCGACGACCTCCACGGCCGGCGGGTCGATGAGCGTCGCGGCCGGCGTGGCGTCGCCCGGTCCGCCGGGATGGGTGGGGCCCTCGTCGGCCGTCCGCAGCCGGATCGGCCCGGCTCCGTCCGTCACCGCCGCGACCTCCGGTCCCTTCGCGAGCAGGGCTCGCAGCAGCGCATCGCCGCCCAGCGCGCCGTCGAGCCGGAAGTCCGCGGAGCAGACGGCGTCCGAGCAGCGCCCGATCAGTCGCGGGAGGTGCGGCTTCCACCGGCCCGCGTCGAGCACCACCGGGAGGGCGAGTGGTCGCCCCGCTTCCTGCGCCGGCGCCGCGGGGCGGGCCCGCCGGTCACCGGGGCGCCCGTCGGTCGGATCGGACCGGTCGGAGGCGTCGCGCGGCGCGCCGCCGTCGCCGACACGCGAGGCGTGGAGGTCGAGGACGAGGTGCGCGAGGTCGGGATGGTGACCGTCGAGTTCGATGACGGCCACGCCCGGGGCGGGCGGGTCGTGCCGTAGGTCGACGTCGCCAGTGGCAGAGGCGGATTCGCGGATCGTGGCGCTGCCGTGCGCCATACCGTCGGCGTGGTCGGCGTGGTCGGCGTGGTCGGCGTGGTCGGCGTGGTCGGAGTGGTCGGCGAGTGTGGCGGCGAGGCGTTCGCGCACGGCGGATCGGCCGGCGGGATCGAGTGGCGGGGTGCGCCCGGCGTCGGTCGAGATGATCTGACGCCGGCCGGTCGCGGCCTCGACGGCGACGGCGGACACCGCCGGCGCATAGCCGGGGGCTGCCGCGTCGACGAGCGTGACGTCGTGGGCGCGCAGGTCGGCGGCGATGAGGGCACCGATGGGGGAATCCCCGACGCGGGTCACCAGCACCGCGCGCCCGCCGAGCGCGGCATACGTCACCGCCGCGTTGAGCGCCGGCCCCCCGGCGGCGACCTCCTGCCACAGGGCCGTCGCCTTGGCGTCCGGCCCCGGCAGCCGCTCGACGCGCTGGACGAGATCCAGCGTCGCCAGCCCCACGAAGAGCCCGATCGGCCCCGCCGCAGTCCCCTGGGGCATCCGCACTCCTTGTCGCCGCTCGTGCGCCGCGCGTGGCGGCACCGGATCGCAGTCCGCCGTCACCCTCCCACGGCCGACCCATGGCGCGGGGTCGACGACGACGGCCGGCAGGGGCCGGGCGGGGCACAGTGGGCGATCAGCGGGCGACCGGTGGGCGACCTACGAGTCCTGGGCCCGGCGGCAGGCGCGCTCGGATCCGGCGTCAGGCACGAGGCCGGGCATGGGACGACCCGCGGGCTGCCGGTGGACCGGCCCCCCGGGTGGACGAAACCGGGGCTACCCGCGGGCCGCGGTGACTGCCGTGAAGTGGCAGCACACCCGTCCGTTCGCCGACGCTGCCCCCGGCCGGCGCTCGCGAGGAGCTGCGGGGGAGGAGTCGGGGACGGCTGCGCTAGCGCGCAGTCACCTCACGTGTCCGATCAGTCTTCACTGGCTGGACCACCTCCTTTCCCGTGTCCTTCGACGGTAGGCGCGCGGCCGGCGGGCGACAACGGGCTTTTCGCGGTCCCGCCGCCGGCGCACCGCACGACGTGCGGACACGCCGGTGATCGCCCGCGTGTCTGCACGCCGACGGGTTCGCCCACGGGGAAGTGGGTCGGCATCGCGCGCCGCGTCTGCGCTCGCCGCGTCTGCACCCACCGCGTCTGCACGGACCACGCGTTCGGTGCACTGACCGCGCTCCCGGCGCAGACCTGTAGGTCGTAGGGCGCGCAGGCGTGCCTGGGGCGAGGTCTGTGGGTCGCCGGGGAGTGTCGGGAGTGTCGGGGAGTGCCGGGAGTGCCGGGCGGGCGACGCAGGGCAGGGGGAGGCCCACGACCCGGGCATGATGAGCGGCATGGCGGGTGAACTCAGCGGGCGGGTGCGACGACCGCACGGCATCGACGTGGACGATCCGGCGCTCGCGGCGTTCTGGTCGGTGCGGCTGCTGTGCTCCCTGACGACGCTGCGCGCGGACGGCACCCCGCATGTCGTGCCCGTGGGCGCCACGCTCGACGTGCCGGGGCGGCTCGTGCGCGTGATCACCTCCGGCGACTCGGTCAAGGCCCGACAGGTCGCCCGTGCGGGCCGCGAGGGTGCGCCGATCGCGCTGTGCCAGTACGAGGGTCGCTACTGGTGCACGATCGAGGGCCGGGCGCGCGTCCTGACCGACGCGGACGCGGTGGGCGACGCCGAGCGCCGCTACGCCCAGCGCTACCGCACCCCGCGGCCCAACCCGTCGCGCGTCGTGCTCGCCGCCGACATCACCCGCGTGCTCGGCACCCTGCCGCCGCTGCCCGACGAGACCGATCCGGCAGCGGGCGAAGGGAACTCACCTGGCCGCTGAGCTTGTCGGTGGTGCCGCGTATCGTCGCGCCTGAACCACCGACGAGCCCGCCGGATCCACCGACGAGCCCGTCCGCTGCCCCCTCGGTGCGCCGCCAGGGCCGACGCGCGTGTCCTCGCGCGGCCGGTCCGGGCGTCCGCCGTGGGATGAGGTGCCGGCCGCGCGGTGGTTCCGGCGGACCGCGCGCGACGATCGGAGACCTGGCGTGCATCTCTTGACCCGGCTCAGCCTGGCGAATCGTGTCGTCGTCGCGCTCATGACGTTGCTGCTCATGGCCGTCGGCGTCTTTGCGGCGTCGTCGTTGAAGCAGGAGCTCTTCCCCTCGCTCGAGCTGCCCACGGCGGCGGTCGTGGCCGCGTATCCGGGGGCTGCGCCGGACGTCGTCGAGCGCGAGGTGACCGGCCCGCTGGAGGACGCGCTGCGCCCGATCGCCGGCGTGACGACGGTGACGAGCACGACGACCCGCGGGGTCAGCCAGCTCACGGTGCAGTGGGACTACGGGCAGGACTCCGACAAGGTGCGCTCCGACATCGATGCGGCCGTGTCGGGGCTGCGGCAGCGGCTGCCCACCGGCGTCGAGCCGCAGGTGCTCGGCGGCAGCCTCGACGCGATCCCGATCGTCGCGCTGTCCGTCACCTCCGACGACGACGAGGCGACCCTGGCCCGCAAGCTCGAGGACGTCGCCGTGCCGGAGCTGGCCGGCATCGACGGCGTGCGCAGCGTGTCGGTCTCCGGGGCGCGTCAGGACCAGATCGTCATCACGTTCCGCCCGGCCGACGTCACCCGCTACGGGGTGACTACGACGATGCTGCCGCAGGTGCTGCAGGCCGCCGGGGCCACCGTGCCGGCCGGTGACGTGCAGGCCCGCGGCGGGCGCGTGGACGTGCAGGTCGGCGAGCCGCTGACGAGCATCAAGGACCTCAAGGAGGTGCGGCTGCAGGGTAGCGACGGCCCGGTGCGCCTGTCGCAGGTCGCCGACGTCAGCGCCGAGCCCGAGGCCGCGACGACGATCTCGCGGACCAACGGGGAGCCCTCCCTCGGGCTGGCCGTCGTCAAGGACACCGACGGCAACACGGTCTCGGTCGCCCACGACGTGCAGGCCGCGCTGCCCGGGATCGCGCGGTCGCTGGGCGGTGACGCGCGCTTCAGCACGGTCTTCGACCAGGCGCCCTTCATCGAGAAGTCCATCGAGAATCTCGGCACCGAGGGCCTGCTCGGACTCGTCTTCGCGATCCTGGTGATCTTCGTCTTCCTGCTGTCGGTGCGCTCCACCGTCATCGCGGCCATCTCGATCCCCGCGTCGCTGCTCATCGCGCTCATCGGGCTGTGGTGGGGCGACCAGACGCTCAACATCTTCACGCTCGGGGCGTTGACCGTGGCCATCGGCCGCGTCGTCGACGACTCGATCGTCGTCATCGAGAACATCAAGCGGCACGTCGGCCTCGGTGAGCGCGGCTCCGAGGCGATCGTGCGGGCCGTCCGCGAGGTCGCCGGGGCCGTCACCGCCTCGACGATCACGACGGTCGCGGTCTTCCTGCCGCTCGGGCTGGTGTCCGGGGAGGTCGGGGAGCTCTTCCGACCCTTCGCGCTGACGGTCTCGATCTCGCTGCTCGCCTCGCTGCTGGTGTCGCTGACGATCGTGCCGGTGCTCGCGTCGTGGTTCATGATGCCGCGGCGCGGCGGGGGTCGGTCGCCGGTGCAGCGGTGGCGCGAGCGTCGTGCACGCGCCCGGTCCGGCCGCGCGGAGGGCGGGACCCACGACGGTCGCGACGTCGCCCCGGAGGCGGCCCGCACCGACGACGCACACCCCTCGGGGGTGAGCATGGGGGAGAGCACGGGGGTGAGCACGGGGGAGACCACGGGCGCGGACCGGCGGCTCGAGCCCGCGGGCGGGACCGCCGCGACCGCCGGGGCCGCCGGGGCCGCCGGGGCCGCCGGGTCCGAGGCGCCGGTCCACGATCACGAGGCGATGACGTGGCTGCAGCGGCCGTATGTGCCGACGCTGCGGTGGGCGCTGGGGCACCGGGTCGTCACGCTGCTGGTGTCGGCGGCGCTCTTCGCCGGGTCGATGGCGCTCGTGCCGCAGCTGCGCACCGACTTCCTCGGCGACTCGGGCCAGGACACGCTCAGCGTGGCTCAGACGATGCCGCCGGGCACGACGCTGGAGGCGACCGACGCGGCCGCCCGACGGGTCGAGGACGTGCTGCGCGCCGACCCGGCGATCGCGTCGGTGCAGTCGACGGTCGGCGGCGGGCAGGAGCGGGCCGCGTTCGGCGGGGCCAGCGGCTCCTCGACCGCCTCGATGGTCGTCACGCTGCGCCAGGGCGAGTCCGCCTCGGCCGTCAGCGAGCGACTGCGCGGGGCGATCCGTGGGCTCCAGGACGTCGGTGACGTGCAGGTGCGCGCTGGTGGTGGCCCCGCGAGCTCGGACGCGTCGATCCGCGTGCAGGGCAGCGACCTGGACCAGTTGCGCGCCGGCAGCGAGCGGGTCGTCGCGATGATGCGCGACGTGCCCGGCCTGGCCGACGTGCGCAGCGACCTCGCGCAGACCTCACCGCTGCTGCAGGTCGACATCGACCCCGCCAAGGCCGCGTCCGCCGGCATGACCCAGGCCGAGGTCGGGGCGGCCGTCACCGCGGCGCTGCGCGGCACCCCGGGCGGTCAGCTCGTCGCCGGCGACACGCGCTCGGACATCATCGTGCGCAGCCAGGAGCCCGCGACCACCGTCACCGCCCTCAACCGGCTGCGGCTGCCCGTCACGCAGAAGCAGACGATGGACGCCCGCACGCAGGCCGCCGAGGGCGTCGCCGACGAGCAACGAGCCATGCAGGAGCGGCAGGCCGCCGACGCCCGACGTCAGGCCGCCGACCAGCTCGCGCAGCTGCGCGCCGCGCGCGTGCAGGCCGCCCGCTCGGCCGCCCAGACCCAGGCCCAGCTGCGCACCGTGCGCCAGGCCGTCCAGCAGATCGCCGACGGGCTCGCGCAGGCCCGGCCGACCGGGGCCGCGGGCGTGACCGGCGGCGCGGGCGCTCCCGGCGGCGCGGGCAGCACTGGCGCTAGGGGCAGCACGGGCAGCACGGGCAGCACGGGCGCCGCCGGCGCCGCCGGCGTCACCGGGGCCGCGGGCCGGTCGGTGCGGGTCGCCGCCGTCGCCGCGGATCAGGCCGGCGTCTCTCGGGGTGGTGACCGTGTCGCCGCGCGCGTCGCCGCACCGGGTGATCCGACGCCGGGTGATCCCACACCGGGTGATCCGACACCGGGAGATCCGACACCGGGCGGGACGTCGCCGGGTCAGCCTGCGCCGTCGGCGACCTCGCCCTCTGACGCGACCGCACCGGCCGCCACGCCCGGGGCCTCGCCGTCGACGTCGGCCGGTGGCGCGTCGCCGAGCGCGACCAGCCCGACCGCGTCGGCGCCCGGCACCTCGGCGCCCTCGGCGACGGGGTCGGCCGCCCCCGCCCCGCGGGCCACGCCGACGCCGACCGCCGCGCCGCGACCCACGGCCCGACCGACCGCACCGCCGACCGCCTCCCCGACGGCACGCCCCACCGCACGCCCCACGGCGCGCCCGTCCGGCCCGCCCACGGCGCTCCCGGTGCCGCAGTTGCCGGGCAACCTGCCCGACCCGCAGAGCATCGCGGCGGGGCTGCTGCGTCAGATCGACGCGTTCAGCGCGCAGGCCGCGCAGCAGGTCACAGCCATCGACAAGCAGATCGCGGCCCTGCAGGAGGCCCAGGCCAAGGCCGCGACGTCCGCCGAGCAGGCGCAGCGCCTGGCCGACGCCACCCGCGAGGCCCAGGAGGCGACCGGCACGGCGCTGCGACTCGACCAGGTCGCGACCGTGCGGCAGGTCGCGGCTCCCTCGACGATCACCCGCACCGACGGCGTGCGCACCGTGACGGTCAGCGGCACGCCCACCGGCGGTGACCTCTCCGCGACCAACACGGCGCTGCGCGACGGCCTCGCCGCGACGAGCCTGCCGGCCGGTGTCACCGCCACTATCGGAGGCGTGTCGGCGGACCAGGAGGAGGCGTTCCGTCAGCTCGGGCTCGCCATGCTCATCGCGATCGCCATCGTCTTCCTCGTCATGGTCGCGACGTTCCGCTCCCTGGCCCAGCCGCTCATCCTGCTCGTGTCGATCCCCTTCGCGGCGACGGGCGCGATCGCGTTGCTGCTGCTCACCGACACGGCGCTCGGTCTGCCCGCGATGATCGGCCTGCTCATGCTCATCGGCATCGTCGTCACCAACGCGATCGTGCTCATCGACCTCGTCAACCAGTACAGAGCGGCCGGCGCCGGGGTCGAGGAGGCGATCATCGACGGCGCCCGGCTGCGGCTGCGGCCCATCGTCATGACCGCGATGGCGACGATCTGCGCGCTCGTGCCGATGGCTCTCGGGCTGACCGGCGGCGGGGTCTTCATCTCCCGGCCGCTGGCCGTCGTCGTCATCGGCGGGCTCATCACGTCGACGCTGCTCACCCTGCTGCTCGTGCCGGTCCTCTACGACGTGCTGGAGAGCGCGCGCGAGCGGATCGCCCGGCGCCGCGGCGGCCCCGGGCCGACCCACGAGCGGGCCGCCGGCCCGGAGGGGCCTGACGGCACCGATGGCACTGACGGCACTGATGGCACCGACGGCCTGGGCGGGCCGCCCACCCAGGAGCTCGCGCCCACCTCACGCGCCTGACCCGGCGGTGCGGCCGATCGCCGGCCCCGCAGGGCGCTCGACGTCTGCGGCGCCGGCGGTCGCCAGGACAGCTGGTCGCCAGGACAGCTGGTCGCCAGGACAGGTGCTG
>JAVTVZ010000051.1:61182-84066 GCA_032229625.1 Dermatophilaceae bacterium
GGCGGTCGCCAGGACAGCTGGTCGCCAGGACAGCTGGTCGCCAGGACAGGTGCTGTCAGGACAGGTGCTGCCAGGACAGGTGGTCGCCAGGACAGGTGGTCGCGTCGACGGGTGGCGGACGGCCGGTCGTGGCCGTGCCTGTCGGGTCCGTGACCGCTGTTCGCATATGTCGCCGCTCGGAGGCATGCCCACATCGCGGACACCGTCCTGACACGTGACATGCGCAGATGGGAGGGAGTCTGCGCGGAGCCTGGACACGCCCGCGGGCGAGGGGAATACTGCCGACTGCATCCGAGCCGCGCGACCGCCTCGACGGGTCCTCGCGCCCGCTCACCACGCATCGAGGCGACGACGTCCGGTCTTCGGCTCGAGCCGATCCGGAGGATCCGATGGCAGCGAACATCATCGTCACGGTGGAACGTGAATTCCCCTACCCCCGGCCGCGCGTCTTCCGCGCCTGGACGGCCCCCGACGAGATGGCCCGGTGGCGCGGCAGCCCCGGCTGGCACGTCGAGGAGGAGACGATCTCCTCCGAGCTGCAGCTCGGCGGCAAGCACCATCACGTCAAGGTGCGCGACAACGACCCGAGCGTGCGGGTGACGACCGACGCGGTCTTCACGGAGTACTTCGACCCCGACGTCTTCGTCGCCAAGCAGAAGATCACCGGTGACCCCGGCATCGACCCGGATCGCGCGCTCGAGCTGCGCGTGGAATTCACGAAGATGGGCCGCAACGACACCCTCGTGCGCATCATCCAGGGCCCCTACTCGCCCCAGGTCGCGCAGTATCACGCCGAAGGCTGGGAGAGGGAGCTCGAGCGGCTCGTCGACTACCTCCAGGCCAACCCGAACTGACCGGGCGCTCGCCGTTGCGGTCGCAGTCGAGGGTCGCGGTTGTCGTCGCGACGGTGAGCTGCGACCGCAACCGTGAGCGAGGCGCCGCGGGGTCAGCGGCAGGTCAGCGGCAGGTCAGCGGCACATCGGCAGCGGCGCGAAGCGGTAGCCCTGAGCGGACAGTCGCGCCAGCGCGCTCGACAGCGCCGCGACCGTCTGGGTGCGGGGGCCGCCGCCGTCGTGCATGAGGATGATGTTGCCGGCGCGGGCGCCGGTCGTGACGGACCGCAGGATGCTCGAGGATCCGGGGCGGCGCCAGTCGTTGGTGTCGACGCTCCACAGCACGACGGACTTGCCCTGCGAGGCGGCGACGCGCTTGACGGTCTGGTTGACGAAGCCGCCCGGCGGGCGCATGCACGTGGTGCGCCCGATCGAGGCGTCCGTCGACGTCAGCTGGCCGGCGATGCCGGCGCGTGAGAGTCGGGTCAGCCACGGGTGGTTGAAGGTGTGGTTGCCGATCGCGTGCCCTTCGGCGCGCACCCGCCGCACGAGCGCCGGGTCGGCCTTGGCGGCCGAGCCGATCATGAAGAACGTCGCCTTGGCGTTGTAGCGCTTGAGCAGCGCCAGCACCTGCGGCGTGTAGGCGCGGTTCGGGCCGTCGTCGAAGGTCAGGTAGACGGTCTTGGCCTTCGCGCCCGTGACGCGCGTGACGGTCTGGCCGGGCGCGGCGGCCCGGGCGGCCAGGGCGCTCGCGCTCGGCGCGGCGAGCGCGGTGGCGGCGCCGGCCTGCCGGGCCTGCGACGTCGCCGAAGTGGCGCCGGTGCCCGCGTGGGCCGATCCGACGACACCGGCCGTGGCGGCCACGACGACGACCCCGGTCGCGGCGACGGTGGCGGCGATGCGGCGGGTGCCGCGGCGCGAGTGCTGCTGGCTGTGCATGGTGTTCCCCCCTGTGGTTCCGGCGGCCGATCAGGCCGACATCACCACCTTCGGCGGCGCACCTCGCGGGCCCTGCACGGCGACTTCACATGTGGCTCACAAGGTGTCCGGCGCCCGGCGCGGCAGCCGCAGGCACCGACCGCGACGAGGCACCGACCGCGACGAGGCACCGCCCGCCGGTGGATGACCGGCGGGCGGTGCCTCGCTGCGCAGTCCTGCTGTGGGGTCGTGCGGTGGGGTCCTGCGGTGGGGTCCTTGCCCGGCGGCCTCAGGCGGCGTCGCCGGCGATGTTGATGTGCCAGGCGATGCCGTATTTGTCCGTCACGAGCCCGTAGGTGTCGCCCCACATCTGCTTCTCCAGGGGCATGACGACCTCACCGTCGGCGGTCAGTGCGTCCCAGAAGCCGCGCATCGCGGCCTCGTCGTCGCCGGAGATGCTGATCTGCAGGTTGTTGCCCTGGACCAGCCCGGGGCCCATCCCTTCGAAGGCGTCGCTGGCGTAGAGGTGGAAGCCGGTCGGCGTCTCCAGGGCGGCGTGCATCACGCCGTCGACGTCCATGCCGGCGTCCTTGAACGTCATGACCTGCACGGTGCCGCCGAGCACCTCGGCGTAGAAGTCCATCGCCTCCCGCGCCTGGCCGCCGAACGTGAGATAGGGGTTGAGCTGCATCGTCATCAGGGGCTCCTTCGTGGTGGCCGGCGAGCGTGCCGGCGGGTGGACCAGGGCGGACGTTACCGGCGCGGCGGGGCCCGGCGGGGGCAGCGACGCACGTGGCGAGGAGCACCCGGCGAGGAGCACCCGGCGAGGTCGAAGGGGTGCGAACAGTTGTCCTAGGCTAGGGCCCACGATGAGCGTCACCGACCCTGCCCTGTCCGATCCGTCCCCGGCGAGCGAGCTGCCCGACCTGCACGACATCCCCCTGCCCGGGCTCCCGCCCGCGTCGGCCCGCGGGGACGTGCCGACGCGCGGGCGCGCGGATGTGCCGACGCGCGGGCGGGGACGTCGCGACGCCGGCCCGGCCGCCGGTCCGCCCACGGCGCCGGACCCGGAGGAGCTGCTCGCGGGCCTGAACGACCAGCAGCGCGAGGCGGTCGTCCACGCGGGGTCGCCGCTGCTCATCGTCGCCGGCGCCGGCTCGGGCAAGACGCGGGTGCTGACGCACCGGATCGCCTACCTGCTGGCCCACCGCGGGGCCTCGCCGGGGCAGATCATCGCGATCACCTTCACCAACAAGGCGGCCGGTGAGATGCGCGAGCGCGTCGAGGCGCTCGTCGGGCCCAAGGCCAAGGCCATGTGGGTGAGCACCTTCCACTCCGCGTGCGTGCGGATCCTGCGCAGCGAGGCGACCCGGGTCGGGCTGCGCAGCAGCTTCTCCATCTACGACGCGGCGGACAGCCAGCGGCTCATGGGCATGGTGTTGCGGGATCTCGACCTGGACCCCAAGCGCTATCCGCCGCGGTCGATGTCCGCGCAGGTCAGCAACCTCAAGAACGAGCTCGTCGACGAGGACACGTTCGCCACCCGGGCCAACGCCGACGACGCCCCGCCCGCCGACGCCGTGCTCGCGCAGGTCTACCGGGAGTATCAGGGCAGGCTGCGGGCCGCGAACGCGCTCGACTTCGACGACCTCATCATGACGACGGTCAACATCCTGCAGGCCTTCCCCGACGTCGCCGAGCACTATCGGCGGCGCTTCCGGCACGTGCTCGTCGACGAGTACCAGGACACGAACCACGCGCAATACCAGCTGATCCGAGAGCTCGTCGGCGACGGCATCCACATCGAGGGGCAGCCGGACGTGCCGCCGGCCGAGCTGTGCGTCGTCGGCGACGCCGACCAGTCGATCTACGCCTTCCGGGGCGCGACGATCCGCAACATCGTCGAGTTCGAGACCGACTACCCGCAGGCCCGCACGATCCTGCTGGAGCAGAACTACCGCTCGACGCAGACGATCCTGCGCGCCGCGAACGCCGTCATCGCCAAGAACACCGCGCGCCGCCCGAAGAACCTGTGGTCCGCCGGTGGCGAGGGCCCCACGATCGTCGGGTATGTCGCGGACTCCGAGCACGACGAGGCCGCGTTCGTCGCCCGCACGATCGACGACCTCGCCGACAGCCACGGGGTCAAGCCCAAGGACGTCGCGGTCTTCTACCGCACCAACGCGATGTCGCGGGCGGTCGAGGAGGTCTTCGTCCGGGTCGGGCTGCCCTACAAGGTTGTCGGCGGCACGCGCTTCTACGAGCGCCGCGAGGTCAAGGACGCCCTGGCCTACCTGCGGGTCATCGCCAACCCTGCCGACACCGTCAACCTGCGGCGCATCCTCAACGTGCCCAAGCGCGGCATCGGCGACCGCGCGGAGGCGTGCATCGCGACGCTCGCCGAGCGCGAGCGCATCTCCTTCGTGCAGGCGCTCGCGACGCCGCGCGACGCCCCGGGCATCGCGAGCCGCTCCGTCAAGGCCATCGAGTCGTTCACCGGTCTGCTCGAGGCGCTGCGCACCGTGCACGAGGGCGGCAGCGGGGTCGCCGGTCTGCTCGAGGCCGTGCTCGAACAGACCGGGTATGTCGAGCAGCTGCGCGCCAGCCACGACCCGCAGGACGAGACGCGCCTGGACAACCTCGCCGAGCTCGTCGCCGTCGCGCGGGAATTCGACGACGCTCAGGCGTCGGCGGCGCAGGCCGGCACAGAGACCGGCGCAGAGACCGACGCAGAGACCGACGAGGAGACCGACGAGGGCGCCGAGGCGCCGCAGGGCCCCGACCTGGGTCGGCAGCTCGACGACTTCCTCGAGAGCGTCGCGCTCGTCGCCGACGCCGACGAGATCCCCGACGAGCCGGACGGCACCGGCGATTCCGGCCCGGGCAAGCGCTCGGCCGACGACGGCGTCGTCACGCTCATGACGCTGCACACCGCCAAGGGCCTGGAATTCCCCGTCGTCTTCCTGCTCGGCATGGAGGACGGCACGTTCCCGCACATGCGGGCGCTCGGCGACTCCGGCGAGCTGGAGGAGGAGCGGCGGCTGGCCTACGTCGGCATCACCCGCGCCCGCGAGCGGCTGCACCTGTCGCGGGCGGTCGTGCGCTCGGCGTGGGGGCAGCCGCAGTATCCGCCGCCGTCGCGTTTCCTCGACGAGATCCCCGCCGAGCTCCTCGACTGGGAGCGCACCGAGGCGACGGGCCGCGGGGCCGGGCCGGTGACGACGTCACGGGCGCCGGCGGTCGCGACGCTCGCCGCGCGCCCCGGGGTGCGCTCGCCGGGCAACCGCGCGCCGATCCACCTCGCCCCGGGCGACCGCGTCACCCACGATTCCTTCGGGATGGGCAAGGTCGTGCGCGTCGAGGGCGAGGGGGAGCGCGCGATGGCGCACGTCGACTTCGGGGGGCCGCAGGTCAAGCGGCTGCTGCTGCGCTACGCGCCGCTGGAGAAGCTCTGACGCGAGAAGGTCCGACGCGAGAAGGTCCGACCCGAGAAGCCCGGAAAGGGCGGACACCGCGCTGACGCGGGGCCGGGCAGCAGCGCGCGGGTCGCGCCCTCGGGCCGGGTCGGGTCGGGTCGGGTCGGGTCGTCGGGTCGGTTCGGTTCGGGTCGTGGCGCCGGGCTCAGGAGCGCGGCATGTCGCGCGGCAGGATCCCGCGCTGCACGAGCCAGGGCCACGGGTCGATGGCCTCGCCGCCGCCGGGGCGCACCTCGAAGTGCAGGTGCGGGCCGGTGGAGCGGCCGGAGTTGCCGAGGCGGCCGATGACCTGCCCGGGCGCGACCTCCTGGCCGGTCTTGACCGCGACCGAGGACATGTGGCCGTAGGCGGTGAGCGACCCGTCCCAATGCAGGATCTCGACCTTGTTGCCGTATCCGCCCTGGTGGCCGGCGAACTGGACGACGCCGCTGGAGACGGACTTCAGGCGGGTGCCGACCGGGCCGCCGAAGTCGAGACCGGCGTGCAGGCGACCCCAACGCTGCCCGAAGTCGCTCGTCTGGTGGGTGCCGGTCACCGGGCCCACCCAGGTGAGGGCCTCGAGGCCGGGGAAGACCTGCGAGGCGACCCGCGTCAGCTGCGCGCTGCGGGCCGCGGGCGTGCGGGCCAGCGTCGCCCGGGGGCCGAGCGCGCCCTTCGGGGCGGAGCGGGAGGCACGGGCCGGGACCTGCCGGCGGGCCTGGGTGTCGCGGGCCGACGTGCGCGAGGCGGCGCGCTGCTCGCGCGTGTTCGAGTGGGCAGTGCGCGCGTCGTCGTCGCCGCTGCTCGCGCGGGCGGGCGAGGCGGTCGCCAGCGTCGTCGCGCCGAGCGCCGCGGCCGCGACGAGTGCGACGGTCGGGCGCGTGCGCGGCAGGCTCGGCGACGTCAGCGCGGCGGGCAGAGCGCGACCGGCGCGGTGACGCCCGCGGTAGGCGTGCGGGAATGCGGGCACGGGCGTGGACCTCGACTTCGGTTCGTGGGGCACCGGTGAGATCCACGTCGGCGCGGGGCAGCGCCCGCAGAGCGGGCGGGCCGGTGCGACGGGGTCTCGGGCGCACGTAGGACGCCCGTTAACATAACGTGACCATTCCTTTACTCACAAGTCGTTCGTCCAACTTCTTTGCGCCGCAGGTGGGCCCACGTGCAGGTCGGCGACCGTGCGCGCGCCGTCTCACTAAGTGAGATCTGCGGTGTGGTGCGTCGTTCGCGGGGTGGGCGGGCGTCGGCGCGCGGTGGCCAGCACGGCCCCGCGCGCGGGCGCGCGTCCTACAGGCCGGGGGACCAAAGCCCGCCTTCACCTCCCGCTCTGCGGCTAGGGTTGGCGCCATGAGTGAATCCCCGCTGCGGATCGTCGTCGCCAAGCCGGGCCTGGACGGCCATGACCGTGGGGCGAAGGTCATCGCCCGCGCGCTGCGCGACGCCGGCATGGAGGTCGTCTACACCGGCCTGCACCAGACCCCCGAGCAGATCGTCGAGGCCTCGATCCAGGAGGACGCCGACGCCGTCGGCCTGTCCGTCCTCTCGGGCGCCCATATGACGCTCTTCGCCAAGACGATCGAGCTCCTCAAGGAGCGCGATGCCGCCGACATCGTCGTCTTCGGCGGCGGCATCATCCCCGAGGGCGACATCCCCGAGCTGTCGAAGCTGGGCGTCGCGAAGGTCTTCACGCCGGGCGCGACGACGACCGAGATCGTCTCGTGGGTGCGGGAGAACGTCGGCGGGGACAGCGCGGGCGAATAGCCCGTCGGGCCGGCGGCGTCGATCTTCATCGGCGCCGCCGAACACTGCTTGGCGGCCGGTACCCGGCGGGTAGGATCGCACGCGGACATTCCCTTCGAGGACGAGGAATCGCACCGTGGATCTTTTCGAGTATCAAGCCCGCGACATGTTCGAGAAGCACGGAGTGCCCGTGCTCGCCGGCAAGATCGCCACGACTCCGCAGGAGGCGCGCGCCGCCGCCGAGGAGATCGGCGCGAAGAGCGGCGGGGTCACCGTCGTCAAGGCCCAGGTCAAGACCGGCGGACGCGGCAAGGCCGGCGGTGTCAAGGTCGCCAAGACCGTCGACGAGGCCGAGCAGTATGCCCAGCAGATCCTCGGTATGGACATCAAGGGCCACACGGTCCACCGCGTGATGATCGCCCAGGGGGCGCAGATCGCCGAGGAGTATTACTTCTCGCTCCTGCTCGACCGGGCCAACCGCAACTACCTTGCGATGTGCAGCAAGGAAGGCGGCATGGAGATCGAGCAGCTCGCCGTCGAGCGGCCCGAGGCGCTCGCCCGCATCGCGGTCGACCCGCAGGTCGGGATCGACGCGGCGAAGGCCGCGCAGATCGTCGCGGCCGCCGGCTTCGACGAGGAGACCGGCGCCAAGGTCGCCCCCGTGCTGGAGAAGCTGTGGGACGTCTACACCGGTGAGGACGCCACGCTCGTCGAGGTGAACCCGCTGGTCAAGCTCACAGACGGGTCGATCGTCGCGCTCGACGGCAAGGTCACGCTCGACGACAACGCCGGCTTCCGCCAGGCCGGCCACGTCGAGCTCGTCGACGAGGCCGCGCAGGACCCGCTGGAGGCCAAGGCCAAGGCGATGCACCTCAACTACGTCAAGCTCGACGGCAACGTCGGCATCATCGGCAACGGCGCCGGGCTGGTCATGAGCACCCTGGATGTCGTCGCCTACGCCGGTGAGGACCACACCGGCGGCGAGAGCAAGCCGGCCAACTTCCTCGACATCGGCGGCGGCGCGTCCGCGGAGGTCATGGCCAACGGCCTGGACGTCATCCTCAACGACGAGCAGGTCAAGGCCGTCTTCGTCAACGTCTTCGGCGGCATCACGGCGTGCGACGAGGTCGCCCGCGGCATCGTCGGCGCCCTGAAGACGCTCGGTGACGAGGCGACCAAGCCGCTCGTCGTGCGCATCGACGGCAACAACGTCGAGGAGGGGCGGCGCATCCTCGCGGAGGCGAACCACCCGCTGGTGACCATCGAAGAGACCATGGACGGCGGCGCCCGCAAGGCGGCCGAGCTCGCCGCGGCCGCGAAGTAAGGGACGGGACACGACAATGGCAATCTTCCTCGACTCCGACAGCAAGATCGTCGTCCAGGGCATGACCGGCTCGGAGGGCATGAAGCACACGCAGCGCATGCTCGCCTCGGGCTCGAACATCGTCGGCGGCGTCAACCCCAAGAAGGCCGGCCAGGAGGTCGACTTCGACGGCGGCGTCAAGGTGCCCGTCTTCGGCACCGTCGCCGAGGCGATGGCCGCGACCGGCGCGAACGTCTCGGTCGTCTTCGTGCCGCCGAAGTTCGCCAAGGACGCCGTCATCGAGGCGATCGACGCCGGGATGCCGCTGCTCGTCGTCATCACCGAGGGCGTCGCGGTCAAGGACACCGCGGAGTTCTTCAACTACGCCCAGGAGAAGGGCACGACCCGCATCATCGGCCCCAACTGCCCCGGCATCATCAGCCCCGGGCAGTCCAACGCCGGCATCACGCCGGCGAACGTCTCGGGCCCCGGCAAGCTCGGCCTCGTCAGCAAGTCCGGCACGCTCACCTACCAGATGATGTATGAGCTGCGGGACATCGGCTTCACGACGGGCCTGGGCATCGGCGGCGACCCGATCATCGGGACGACGCACATCGACGCGCTCGAGGCCTTCGAGAAGGACCCCGACACGATCGGCATCGTCATGATCGGCGAGATCGGCGGCGACGCCGAGGAGCGCGCGGCGGCCTACATCAAGGAGCACGTCACGAAGCCGGTCGTCGGCTATGTCGCGGGCTTCATGGCGCCCGAGGGCAAGACGATGGGCCACGCCGGCGCGATCGTCTCCGGCGGTTCGGGCACGGCCGAGGCCAAGAAGGAGGCCCTCGAGGCCGCCGGTGTCAAGGTCGGCAAGACGCCCACCGAGACCGCGAACCTCATGCGCGAGATCGTGACGTCGATGGGCTGAGCCCTCGCCCCTGTGCCGTACGACGCGACGGGCCGGTCACCGCACGGTGGCCGGCCCGTCGCGCTGCCCGCCGGCGCTCACAGCGTGTATTCGACCTCGGGGCGGCCGCGGCCGCCGTAGCGGACGCCGCGGGACAGGACACCGTGGTCGGCGAGGTATTCGAGGTAGCGGCGGGCCGTGACGCGCGACGCGCCGATCGCGGTGGCGACCTCGCCGGCCGAGTGGGAGACCGGCGCGGCGGCGAGCAGGTCCTGGACCTGCTGCAGCGTCTCGGGGCTCAGGCCCTTGGGGGTCGCGGCCACGGCGGGGCGGCGGCTGCCGAGCAGGTCGTCGACCTCGTCCTGGGCGATGTCGCCGTGCGTGCCGGCCATCCGGGCGCGGTGCTGGGCGTATTGCTCCAGCCGTGCGCGCAAGTGCGCGAACGTGAAGGGTTTGAGCAGGTAGCCGGTGACGCCGGCCGTCACGGCCTGCTTGACGATGGCCGAGTCGCGGGCCGCGGTGACGGCGATGACGTCGCAGCCGTGGCCGGCGGCGCGCAAGGAGCGGACGATCTGCAGACCGTGCCCGTCGGGCAGGTTCATGTCGAGCAGCACGAGGTCGACCGGCGTGCCGGCCGCCATGAGCCGCACCGCGTCTCGCGCGGTCGCCGCGCTGCCGGCGACCGCGAACCCGGGGATCCGCTGCACGTAGGACGCGTGGGCCTGGCGGGCCAACTCCTCGTCCTCGACGATGAGCACCTGGATCGTCACGTCGGCCTGCGCAGGGTGACGGTGAGCAGGGCGCCGCCGAGGTCGCAGCGGCCGACGGTGATGTCGCCGCCGTGGCGTTGTGCGAGCTGGGCGACGAGGGCCAGGCCGATGCCGCGGCTGCCGGGCGGCCCGGCCTTGGTGGACCAGCCGCGCTCCAGGACCCGCTGGGCGTCGCCGGGCGGGATGCCCGGGCCGCTGTCGCCGACCGCCACGACGAGCGCGTCGGGGGTCCAGCGGACCTGCACGTGCACGCGGGGGTCGGCGGTCGTGTCGGCCGGGGCGAGGGCGTCGGCAGGGTCGGCGGTCGCGGCGTCGATCGCGTTGTCGATGAGGTTGCCGGCGATCGTCACGAGGGTCCGCCCGTCGACGGCGAGCCGCGGGTCGACGGTCTGCCCGTCGACCTCCAGGCTCACGCCACGCTCGGCGGCCTCGGCGGACTTGCCGAGCAGCAGCGCCGAGAGGACCGGGTCGTCGACGGCGGAGACCAGCTCGTCCGTGAGCATCTGGGCGACCTGCAGCTCCTCGGTCGCGAAGTCGATCGCCTCCTGCGGGCGGCCCATCTCCACGAGCGAGACGACGGTGTGCAGGCGGTTGGCCGACTCGTGGTTCTGGGCGCGCAGGGCGGTCGTCAGTTGCCGCACGACGTCGAGTTCGCCGCTGACGGACTGCAGTTCGGTGCGGTCGCGGACCGTGACGACGGCCCCGACCCGACGCCCCGCGCGCATCGCCGGCCCGGAGCTGACGACGAGCGCGCGCCCCCCGACGAGGTAGACGTCGTCGGTCTCGGTCTGCCCGCCGACGGCGGCGTCGACGAGGGCCGGCGGCAGCCCCAGATCGCCGACGGGGCGGCCGAGCGCGTCGTCGGGCAGGTCGAGCAGGCGGCGCGCCTCGTCGTTGACGAGCTGCACGCGGTGGTCCGCGTCGAGCAGCACGAGCCCCTCCTGCACGGCGTGCAGCACCGCGCGGTGGTATTCGTACATCCGCGTCAGCTCCGGCGCGGACAGGCCGTGGGTCTGGCGGGCCAGGCGCCGCCCGATGATCCACGCGCGGGTCGCGCCGAGCGCCAGCAGCCCGGCGCCGGCGAGCCCGATGAGCAGGACCGCGCGCCAGACCTGCGCCTGGATGTCCGACAGCGCGATGCCCACGGAGACCAGGGCGATCGGGGTGCCGGCGGAGCCGAGCACGGGGACGACGGCCCGCACGGACGGGCCGAGCGTGCCCTCGTATTCCTCGGTGTGGATCCCACCGCGCGGCGCGTCGCCGACGCCGCCGACGAAGGTGCCGCCGATCCTGCGCGGATCCGGATGGGTGTAGCGCGTGCGCGCCAGATCCATGATCACGACGAAGTCGACGTCGGTGTCGCGGCGGACCCGCTCGGCATACGGCTGCAACACCGCGGTGGGGTCCGCGCCTCCTGCAGCCGCGACGGCCGCGACGACCGCGGGGGAGTCGGCGACCGACCGCGCGACGGCGACGGCCCGCTCGGTCGCCCGATCGCGGCTGCGGGCCTGCGCGTCATAGACCGCCAGGGCGAGCCCCGCGAGCACCATGACCAGCACCAACAGCGCCTGCAGGATCATCACCTGGCGGGCCAGGGAGCGATCGGTGCGGCGCGGGCGCATCTGGACATTGTGTCCGACCGTGACCGCTCGCGAACTCAAAGAACACAAGCGTGCTGCGGGCCGCGGGCTGTCGGAGAGTGATCAGCGATCCACTCCGATCCACCTCGCTGCGCCCAATGCCGGGCGCCCGTCCTGTTGTAGGAGCGCACCCATGGCGTCAACGCCGACACCCTCGGGCCCGGTCATCGCGGAGCCCCAGCAGCCGCATCGCGACCGCACCCACTGGCTCTACATCGCCGTCATCGTCGCCGTCGTCGGCGGCATCGTCTTCGGGCTCGTGGCCCCCGCGGCGGCCAAGGAGTGGAAGGTCCTCGGCGAACTCTTCGTCTCCCTCATCAAGATGATGATCAGCCCGGTCATCTTCTGCACGATCGTCCTCGGCATCGGCTCGGTCCGCGCCGCGGCCACGGTCGGCAAGGCCGGCGCGATCGCCCTGGCCTACTTCCTCACGATGTCGACGTTCGCCCTCGCGATCGGCCTCGTCGTCGGCAACATGATCCAGCCCGGTCACGGCCTGACGATCACGCCCGGTGGCGGCGCGAAGTACGCCGAGCAGGCCGAGCACAGCGGCGGCACGATGGAGTTCGTCGCGAGCATCATCCCCAAGACGCTCTTCAGCTCGCTCATCTCCGGCAGCGTGCTGCAGACCCTCTTCGTCGCCCTCCTCGTCGGCTTCGCGCTGCAGCGCATGGGCAAGGCCGGCGAGCCCATCCTCGGCGGTATCGCGCAGCTGCAGAAGCTCGTCTTCCGCATCCTGACGATGGTGCTGTGGGTCGCCCCGATCGGCGCGTTCGGCGCCATCGCCGCGGTGGTCGGCGAGTCCGGCACCAAGGCCGTCGGCGAGATGCTCAAGCTCATGGGCGCCTTCTACCTGACCTGCGCGCTCTTCATCGTCGTCGTCCTCGGCGGCGTGCTGTGGATCGTCACGCGGACCAACATCTTCAAGCTCCTGAAGTACCTGGCCAAGGAGTACCTGCTCATCGTCGCGACCTCGAGCTCGGAGTCCGCGCTGCCCAACCTCATGGCCAAGATGGAGCACGTCGGCGTGCAGAAGCCGACCGTCGGCGTCGTCGTCCCGACCGGCTACTCCTTCAACCTCGACGGCACCGCGATCTACCTGACGATGGCCGCGATCTTCATCGCCGACGCGATGAACATGCCGATGTCCCTCGGTGAGCAGCTCGGCCTGCTGGTCTTCATGATCGTCGCGAGCAAGGGCGCCGCCGGCGTCTCCGGGGCCGGCCTGGCCACCCTCGCCGGTGGGCTGCAGACCCACGCGCCGGCGCTCGTCGACGGCGTCGGCGTGATCGTCGGCATCGACCGCTTCATGTCCGAGGCCCGCGCGCTGACGAACTTCTCCGGCAACGCCGTCGCGACGATCCTCGTCGGCAGGTGGACCGGCACCGTCGACCTCGACCGCGTCCACTACGTCCTCGACGGCAACGACGCCTTCGACTACGCGACGATGAGCGACGACCACGGCGGCGGCGACCCGCACATCGAGGTCGGCCACGCCCCCGCGCCGATCAACCCGGCCGACCGGCTCCAGCCGACCCCGCAGGTCGACCTGGCTCAGTACGAGCGCAGCTGAGCGCACCCCGCTCCACGGCCCGAGGCGCCGACGTCTCCAGACGTCGGCGCCTCGGCGCGTGAGGGTGGGCCGGTGACGCCGCTCGCGCCTCAGCCCCACGGCAGGCACAGCGCGGCCCACGCGCCGAGCGCCATCGCCGGGCCGTGCGCGACCGGCTGCGAGCGACCCACCCGGCGGGCCAGGAGCAGTGCCGTGCCGGCCAGGCCGCCGATGAGCAGACCGAGGTAGACGCCGATCGCCAGCCGCCACCAGCCGCAGTAGGCGAGCCAGGGGCCCAGGCACCCGGCGAGCTTGACGTCGCCGAGGCCCAGGCCCGCGTGGCCGCCGAGTCGGCCCACGACATACAGGAGTCCGTAGGCGGTGGCGCCCGCGAGCGCGCCGAGGGCCGCGCGGCCCGCGCCCGCCGGGTCACCGCTGCCGAGCGCGAGCGCGACGAGCGCGGCGGGGCCGATGAGCAGGCCGGGCAGGGTCACGGCGTTCGGGAGGCGGTGCACGTCGAGGTCGACTGCCGCGAGCCAGGCCAGCGGGATCGACGCCGCCAGGTAGAGCGGCAGCGCGGTGAGCGGCAGCGTCACTGCGTCGCTCGCGGAGGTCGCGGCCAGCAGCGGCCACGCGACCGCGAGCGTCGGGATCAGCCAGCGGGGGTCGCGCGCGGGCGTCCCGCGCTCGGCGTCGCGACGGTAGGCGCCGCGCCGCAGGGCCCGGCGCAGCAGCAGCCCGACGAGCGCGCCGGCCGTCGCTAGCAGCGCGTACGCCGCGAGGGCGGTCGGGGTGGACGACACAGCAGGAGACATGCCGGCGACCTTGGCCCGCGCGCCCGGCCGGGCGCGCGCCGGCGCCGACGGGCTGTGGACGGCAGCGTCCGGCGGCGCGGGGCTGGGGACGACGCCGCCGGCGCCGCGACGACCGGACGGGGCCTGCCGGGTGGCGTGGTCGGGTGGCATCGTCGGGTGGTGTCGTCGGGTGGTGCGAGACCCCCGAGGCCGGTGTGACGCGCGGTGCGCGTGGGCTGCCCGATCCCTGCGCGCCCGGTCGGCTCGCGCATCCGGTGTCTCGTCCGGCTGCCGAACGCGCGGGCGTCCGGCCGTGCGACGCTGTGACCTGCGGTGACGTCGGTCGGCGGTCGGGGCCCGTGCCGTTCGGTCGCTGAACGGGGCGGTCGGTGCCCGTGATCGCCGACCGCTGTCGTGGGGGGTCGGGTCAGGGTGCGGGGTCGGGCACCGGCGTGGCCCCGTGGGCCGGAGTGCTGTGGCGCGCGACGATGGGCCGGTCATGCGAATGCCTGTGCGTCTGAAGCCGTCCGACCGTCCTGTCCGCAAGGAGCCGCGCGCCCCCGAGCCGGGAGGTCTGCTCGACGACGCCCCGGACTGGATGCGCGTCCTCGCCTACGCGCTCGGCGCCGCCGGGGTCTCGGCGAGCCTCGTCGTCACCCCGGTCTTCGCCGCCTGGCTCGCCAACACCAGCTCGACCGTGCCTGCGGGGCAAGCGATCTCGCTGGGGCTGCTGGGCTGGCTCATGGCCCATGGCGTGCCGCTGCACCTGGGGCGCGGCAGCGTCGAACTCATCCCGTGGCTGCTGACCCTCCTGCCGTTGATGACCGTGCGCTGGTCGGCCCAGCGGTTGCTGCTCCCCGCCGCGCTGCGCCGACCGCGGGTGCGCCCGCAGGGCTGGATCCGCGCCGACATCGCCGCGCTCGGCGGGGGCTTCTGCGCGGTCTACGCGCTCGTCGCGTTCCTCGTCGCCACGCTCGCCCGGCTGCCCGGGGCGTCGGCGTCTCCGCTGGTCGCGGCCTTCGCGGCGGCGGTGCTCGCCGGGCTCGGGGTCACGTGGGCGGCGACGGACCTCTTCGCGGGGCGCTTCGACCGGCTGTGCCCGCGGCTCGCGGACGGCTGGGTCGATCACGCGCCCGTGTGGCTGCGGCACGCGATCCGACCCGCCGCCCGCGGGGTTGCCGCGCTCTGCGCGCTCGGCGCGGTGGGTGTCGTCGTGCTCATGGCGTTCGGCGCGAGCCGCGTCGGCAGCCTGTATGCCGACCTCGGGCCAGGGTGGGTCGGCGGCACCGTGCTCACGCTGGGCCAACTGCTTTACCTGCCGACCGCCGCGGCCTGGGCGGTCGCCGTCGCCGCGGGGCCGGGCTTCGCGATCGGCGCCGGCCCCGGCGTCTCCGTGCGCGGCATCGACGGCGGCGCGCTGCCGCTGGTCCCGGCCTTCGGGGCGCTGCCGGACCCGGGTCCGCTGCCCGGGTGGTTCCTCGGGGTGCTCGCCGTGCCCGTGCTCGTCGGCGCGGTCGTCGGCTGGCAGGCCATCAGCAGCGGCGCCCGGCTGGGCTCGTGGCGCAGCCGGGCCGCGACGATCGGCGCCGCCTGCGGGCTCACGGGCGTGACGATGACGCTCGTCTTCGCCCTGACGTCAGGGGCGCTCGGCGTCGACCGCCTCGGCCACGTCGGCCCGTCGCCGCTGCTCGCCGGCGCCGCGCTGCTCGGGGAACTCCTCCTCGGCGGCCTCCTCGCCCTCGCCGTCAGCCCGCTGCGCGTGCGCCGCATCCCCAGGCCCCGGCGCCGCCGGGCCCGCGACGACTGACGGGTGCGCCGCAGCCTGAGGTGTCGGCGCCGCTCAGGACGCGCGGCGCGCGGCGTCGACGACGACGTCCCAGAAGCGCTCGACGTCCAGACCCGTGCCGACGCTGGTCGGGCAGTCGGCGGGCTCGGTGCCGCGCAGGTCCGCGACGGTCATCCCGGTCGTGTGCTCGCCCGCCAGCTCGACGGTCAGCGGCGCGCGGCGCGTCGTGACGATCGAGGGGTCGATGACGTAGGCGACCGCGCACGGGTCGTGCACGGGCGGGGCGTCGAAGCCCTGGACCTCGCGATACGCCCGCCCGAACGCGTCGATGAGCTGACCGACGAATCGGCCGACGGGCGAGTCGATCTGCGCGAAGCGCGCCGCGACCTCAGCGGTCGCGAGCGCCTCGTGGGTCACGTCGAGCCCGACCATGACGACCGGCCACCCGGCGCCGAAGACGATCGCCGCGGCCTCGGGGTCGACGAGGATGTTGAACTCCGCCACGGGGGTCGCGTTGCCGACGTGCACCCCGCCGCCCATGAGCACGACCTCGCGGACGCGCTCGACGATGGCGGGCTCCTTGCGGGCGGCGAGCGCGATGTTGGTCAGCGGGCCGGTCGGCACGAGCGTCACCTCGCCGGGGCCGTGGGCCATGACGGTGTCGATGATGAGGTCGACGGCGTGGCGCCGATCGAGCGCGACGGCGGGGGTCGGCAGGTCGACGCCGTCGAGGCCGGACTCGCCGTGGATCGCCTCGGCGACGCGCATCTCGCGCAGCAGCGGGCGCGTGCAACCGGCGGCCACGGGCACGTCGGTCGCGCCGATGAGGGTGAGGATGCCCAGGGTGTTGCGGGTGACCTTCTCCAGGGTCTGGTTGCCGCCGATCGTCGTCACCGCGAGCAGCTCGATCCGCGGATCGGCATGCGCGAGCAGCAACGCGACGGCGTCGTCGTGGCCGGGGTCGGCGTCGAGGATGATCTTGCGGGGGCTGGTCGTCGACATGGCCGGACGCTACCGCCCCGCGGGTCGCCGCGGGCGCACTCCATTAGGGTGGCCCGCGTGCAGCGCGTGCCGATCGTCGTCCTCCTGTCCGGCTCGGGCACCCTCGCCCAGGCGCTCATCGACGCCGCCGCCGACCCCGACTACCCGATCGACGTGGTCGCCGTCGGCGCGGACCGCGACGGCATCGCGGGGCTGGAGCGGGCCCGGCGCGCGGACATCCCGACCTTCGTCGAGCCCCTGCGTTCGTATGTCGACCGGCCGGCCTGGGACGCGGCGCTCGCCGAGCGGATCGCGGGCTTCGCACCGGGTTTCGTCGTGGCGGCGGGCTTCATGCGCATCCTCGGGCCGGCGACGTTGGCCCGGCACACCGTCATCAACACGCACCCGGCGCTGCTGCCGAGCTTCCCCGGCGCGCACGGGGTGCGTGACGCGCTCGCCTACGGCGTCACGGTCACCGGCACGACCTGCCACGTCGTCGACGCCGGCGTCGACACCGGCCCGATCATCGACCAGCGGGTCGTGCCCGTCGAGCCCGACGACGACGAGGCGAGCCTGCACGAGCGCATCAAGGTCGCCGAGCGCGCGATGCTCGTCGAGGTCGTCGCGCGCCTGGCCCGCGAGGGTCTGACCGTGCAGGGGCGACGCGCCCGGTTCGGTCGCTGAGCCGGGCGCGCGAGCCCACGCGCCGACCGCTCGAGCCCACGCTCCGGCCGCGGCGACCTGGCCCCGGGGCGGCGTCGATAAGGTGCTGTCGTGACCGACACGCTTGCGCACGCCTCGTCCGACCCGATGCCCGCCGCCGACCCGAGCGCCCGCCGCCCGGTGCGCCGGGCCCTCGTCTCCGTCTACGACAAGACCGGCCTCGCCGACCTCGTCACGGGCCTGCACGCGGCGGGCGTGGCGCTCGTCTCGACGGGCGGGTCGGCGAAGGCGATCGCGGATCTGGGGCTGCCGGTGACCAAGGTCGAGGAGCTCACGGGCTTCCCGGAGTGCCTCGAGGGCCGGGTCAAGACGCTGCATCCGCGCGTCCACGCCGGCATCCTGGCCGACACCCGCAAGCCCGAGCACGTCGAGCAGCTCGCCGACCTGGGCGTCGAGGCCTTCGAGCTCGTCGTGTCCAACCTCTACCCGTTCTCTGCGACCGTCGCCTCCGGCGCGAGCCCCGACGAGTGCGTCGAGCAGATCGACATCGGCGGCCCTTCGATGGTCCGCGCGGCCGCGAAGAACCACCCGAGCGTCGCGATCCTGACCGACCCGAGCCAGTACGACGAGGCGCTCGCGGCCGTGCGCGACGGCGGCTTCACGCTCCCGCAGCGGCAGGCGCTCGCGGCGGCGGCCTTCGTGCACACGGCGACGTATGACGTGGCGGTCGCCTCGTGGATGGGCAGCGTGCTGACCGACAGCAGCGACGGCACGGGCTTCCCGGCGTGGATCGGCGGCACCTACACCAAGCTCAGCGGGCTGCGCTACGGAGAGAACCCGCATCAGCAGGCGGCCCTCTACGCCGCGGCGAACGGCGCCCCCGGGCTCGGGCAGGCGCGCCAGCTGCACGGCAAGGAGATGAGCTACAACAACTACGTCGACGCCGACGCCGCCTACCGCGCGGCCTACGACCACGGCGACGCCCCGACGGTCGCGATCATCAAGCACGCCAACCCGTGCGGCATCGCCGTCGGTGCCCCCGGGCAGGACGTCGCGCAGGTGCACGCCGCGGCCCACGCGTGCGACCCGCTGTCGGCCTTCGGCGGGGTCATCGCGACGAACGTGCCGGTCACGGCGGCGATGGCCGACACCGTCAAGGACATCTTCACCGAGGTCGTCCTCGCGCCGGCCTTCGACGACGACGCGCTGGCGATCCTGACCGCGAAGAAGAACCTGCGGCTGCTCACCGTGGCCGCCCCGGCCCGTGGCGGCGTCGAGACCCGCTCGATCGCCGGCGGGTTGCTCGTGCAGCAGCGTGACCTCATCGACGCCGAGCTCGAGCCCGTCGAGGGGGAGAAGCCGACCGCGGGGCACGGCGACGACGCGGCCCGCTGGACCCTCGTCGCCGGGGCTGCGGCGGACGAGGCGACACTGGCGGACCTGCAGTTCGCGTGGCGGGCCGTGCGGGCCGTGAAGTCCAACGCGATCCTGCTCGCCTCCGGCGGCGCCTCCGTCGGCATCGGCATGGGCCAGGTCAACCGGGTCGACTCGTGCAAGCTCGCCGTCGCGCGCGCCGGGGCGCAGCGGGCCCGCGGGTCGGTCGCCGCCTCCGACGCGTTCTTCCCCTTCGCCGACGGCCCGGGCATCCTCCTGGACGCCGGGGTCGCCGCGATCGTCGCGCCCGGCGGGTCGATGCGCGACGCCGAGACCATCGAGGCGTGCGAGGCGGCCGGCGTGACGCTCTATTTCACCGGCACCCGACACTTCGCGCACTGACCCGCAGGCGCCTCGGGGGTTGCCGCGCCGCTCAGGGGCGCGCGCGGCCGTCGCGTCGTGGCGGGGTGTCGACGTCGTCGCCGTGCCCGAGGTCGCCGCACTCGACGAGCCGCACGTCCCGCCCGCGCAGGTAGGCCCGCGCCCCGGCGTCCCCGCGCGCGGTGGCCGCGACCTCGGCCCAGTGGTCGCGACCGAGGAGCACAGGGTGGCCCGGTCGCCCGTCGTAGGCGGCGCGGGCGAGCGTGCCCGGGGTCGGCGCCGGCCGCAGGAGTCGTCGGACGACGGCGGCTCCCACCCCGGGCAGGTCGACGAGGGTGACGAGCGCGGCGAGGCACTCCGGCCCGCCGGGCGGCCCGGTCCCGGCGCCCGCACCTGCGCCTGCACCTGCGCCCGCACCTGCGCCCGCACCTGCGCCCGCACTCGTCGCCTCGAGCCCGGCGCGCAGCGAGGCGCCCATGCCGGTGTCCCAGTCGGGCGCGAGCACGACCCGCGCCCACGCGGGCACGAGCGGCGCCGCGGCGTCGGCCGCGGCCCCGAGCACGACGATCACCTCCCCGCAGCCGCCGTCGCGCAGCGCCGCGCAGGAGCGCGTCACCCACGCCGTCCCGCCCGGGTCGCGCAGCAGCGCCTTGGGCCCGCCCATCCGGCGACCCGCGCCGGCCGCGAGGACGAGGCCGGTGACCGATCGGCGAGCGGTGGGGGAGGGCACGCCCCCAGTGTGTCCCGCGCCGCGCGGCGCCGCTGGACGCAGGTGAACGGCGTGTGTCCGGCCTACGTCTAGGCTGCGATCCCGGGAGGCCCCGGACGCGGGCCGGTCGGTGAGACGAGGAGGCCGCGGTGGCCATCGGTTGGCAACTCAAGGGCGACGGGCGCACGCTCGGCCCGGACGAGGTGGTCGCGCCGCACGAGCGGCTGAGCTGGGGACGCACGGTCGGGCTGGGCATGCAGCACGTCGTCGCGATGTTCGGGGCGACGTTCGTCTTCCCGGTGCTCATGGGTCTGAACCCGCAGCTGGCGATCATGATGAGCGGGGTCGCGACGATCCTCTTCCTGCTCATCGTGCAGGGCAAGGTGCCCAGCTATCTCGGGTCGTCGGCGTCCTTCGTCGGCGCGGTCGTCGCGATGCGCGCCGAAGGGGCGAGCACCCCGCAGGTCACGGGTGCGCTGCTCGTCGCGGGCCTCGCGCTGGCGGTCGTCGGTGGCGTCATCCACGTCGCGGGCGCGTCGGCGCTGACCCGGGTGCTGCCGCCGGTCGTCACCGGCGCGGTCGTCATGCTCATCGGCTTCAACCTCGCGCCCGTCGTCGCCGACACCTACTGGCCGCAGGACCAGTGGATCGCCTTCGTCGTCATGATCGCGGTCGTCGCGATGAGCGTCGGGCTGCGCGGCTTCCTCGGGCGCATCTCGGTCTTCCTCGGGCTCATCCTCGGCTACGTGCTCTCCTACGGCGCGGACCTCGCCTTCGGCCCGATCACCTCGTTCAGCCCGGCGGCCGGTGAGGTGACGACGCACCTGCGCGTCGACTGGTCGGGCGTCGCGGCGGCGCCGTGGATCGGCTTCCCACCCGCGACCAGCGGCGATGTCGTCGGCTGGCACCTGCCCGAATTCCACCTCGCCTACGTGATCGTCGCGCTGCCCGTCGTCATCGCCCTCGTCGCGGAGAACGTCGGGCACGTCAAGGCGGTCGCCGAGATGACCGGCGTCGACCTCGACCCCTCCATGGGCCGGGCGGTCGCG
This sequence comes from Dermatophilaceae bacterium, assembly GCA_032229625.1. Classification (GTDB taxonomy): domain Bacteria; phylum Actinomycetota; class Actinomycetes; order Actinomycetales; family Dermatophilaceae; genus Kineosphaera. Next base: position 82,035 of record JAVTVZ010000051.1, read on the forward strand.
GCCGACGGGGTGTGCGCGGTCGTCGCGACCACCGTCGGTGGCAGCCCGACGACGACCTACGCGGAGAACATCGGCGTCATGGCCAGCACCCGCGTGTATTCGACGGCCGCGTATTACGTCGCCGCGCTCACCGCGATCCTCGTCGGCTTCAGCCCGAAATTCGGCGCGGTCGTCTCCGCCACCCCCGGCGGCGTGCTCGGCGGCATCACCGTCGTCCTCTACGGGATGATCGGCCTGCTCGGCGCGAAGATCTGGAAGGAGAACCGCGTCGACTTCGCCAACCCGCTCAACCTCGTGCCGGTCGCCGCGGGCATCATCATCGCGATCGGCGACACCTCGCTGCGGATCACCGACGGCTTCACGCTGTCGGGCATCGCGCTCGGCACGATCGTCACCGTCTGCGCCTATCACCTGGCGCGCGCGCTGGCCCCGGCCGAGATGCGCCGCCGCGCCGACGGCGCCGGCATCGTCATGACCCACCCGGGCCTGGACGACCTCGGCGACACCGAGTACGAGGACGACCTGTCGCGGCGCCCCTCGCCGCTGGACGAGCGATGAGCGGGCAGCCCGGCGACCACCGGTCGGTCTCGGCCGCCCGGCGCGGGGCGGGACGCCGCAGCGGCACCGCGCGGTGCGTCGTGACGGACGTGTCCCGCCCCACGCCGCGGATGGTGCGGGTGCAGCTGCGCGGCGACGACCTCGTCGGGGTCGAGCCGACGGGGGCCGACCAGCGCGTCAAGCTCGCCTTCCCGCCCGACTTCCCGACGCAGCGGACCTTTGCCGGTGATCCGCAGGACGCGCGGGCTGCGCGGCGCCGGCGACGCACCTACACGCTGCTCGACCTCGACCCGGCCACCGGCACCGCCGCCGTCGAATTCGTCGTCCACGGCGGCGGGCTCGCCGGCGACTGGGCCGACGCGGCGCGGCCCGGCGACGAGGTCGACGTCACCGGCCCCGTCGGCGGCCACGAGATCGACCCGCACGCCCTCGAGCACCTCGTGATCTGCGACGAGAGCGGGTTGCCCGCCGCGCGGGCCGTCGTCGGCGACCTGCTCGCCGGCGGCGCGCAGCGCATCCGCGCGTATGTCGAGGTGCACGACGAGGCGGAGCGCGTCGCCCTGCCGATCGGCGACGTGACCTGGCTGCTGCGCGGGGATGCCGCGGCCGGCGCGCCGATGGCCGCGCTGACCGGGCACCTGACCTGCGACGCCCAGGCCCAGGCGTGGATCGCCGGGGAGGCCGACGCGGTGCGGGTGCTGCGCACCCACCTGCTCGTCGACCTGGGCCTGGACCGGCGGCGGGTGACGGCGGTCGCCTACTGGACCGCAGGCCACGCCGAGGGGGACCCCGCCGCCGGGCGACCGGGCGAACGGCCCGGGCGCGTCAGCCCTTGAGGGTCGCGTCCAGCGTGATCTCCTCGACCCCGGCCAGCGCGCGGGTGACGAGGCAGGCCGCCTTGGCCTTGGCGGCCGCGTCGGCGAACTCCTCCTGCGTGAGGCCGGGCACGTCGCCCACCGTGCGCAGCGCGATCGCCGTGATCGTGGGCGCGCCCTCGATCATCCGCAGGGTGCACACCGCCTCGGTCTCGACGCTGGTGGCCTCGTGGCCGTCGGCGGCGAGCATCGCGGACAGCTGCATCGAGTAGCAGCCGGCGTGCGCGGCGGCGATGAGCTCTTCGGGGTTGGTGCCCTGGCCGTCCTCGAACCGGCTCGTGAACGAGAAATTGCCCTGGAAGACGCCGTTGCCGACGGTCACCTCGCCGGTGCCGCTCTTCAGATCGCCGCGCCAGATCGCGCTTCCGTTGCGTGTCGCCATGACTGACCTCCGTGGGTCGGGATGCTCGGTCTCACCTCGGACCGCGCACGGTCCGGTCGGGCGCGCGGGTCGCGACCCCGATGCCGGTCACCCTAGAGTGCGGCGGCGCACCCGTGAAGCCGCCTCCTGTATCGACGTCACCCGTATCGACGTCACCCGTGCCGACGTCACCCGTGCCGACGTCACCCGTGCCGACGTCACCCGTGCCGACGTCACC
>JAVTVZ010000052.1:0-14432 GCA_032229625.1 Dermatophilaceae bacterium
GCGCCGCCCCGGCCGCCGGCTCGACGTCGGCGCCCTCGGGTGCAGCGTCCGCGGGTGAGTCGACCGCCACGCCCGACACGCCCGCCGGTGGGCTCGCGCAGGTGCTCGCGCCGTCGCAGCCCAGCGAGCAGCAGCTCCTGCGCGGCACGCTGCCCGGCTCGGTCGTGCCGGGCCTGGAGCACGACGAACCAGGCCCCGCCGGGCGCTTGAAGGACGGCCGCTACACGGGCTTCGAGCCGGGCAACGACGGGGCGTTCGTCGAGATCAAGGGCGTAGGCGACCCGGACGTCGACTGGCGGGCCGACTCGGTGCGCTACGTCGACATCGTCGGCGACACGGCCAAGGAGGCCGTCGTCATCCTCAGCCGCTCCCGCGGCGGCGCCCAGTGGCCCAACGCGGTGATCGCCTACGACACCGGCGGCACGGTCGTGTGGAGCTGGGACGGGATGGGCACCGACGGCGAACCCCGCGAGAGCACTTCGTTCGCCGCCGCGACCGGCACGTCCGTCGACATCAGCGTCGACGGCACCCACCCCGACAGCGCCGGCACCGCCAACCTCGGCACCTCCCTCTACCGGCTGTCCAAGGGCGCCGACGGCGTGGCGTGGGCGCTGGTCAAGGGCCCGTAGCCGCTCAGCCCGCGACGCGCGACGCGCGACGCGCTCGCAGCAGAGGGATGCGGTCGCAGCCGCGACGGCGAGTTGCGACCGCGACGGTGAGCGTGGGCCCGGCGCGGTGACGCCTCGCCGGCCCCGTCGGCTCACCCGCCGGCGATCCGCTCCCCGCCCCAGGGTCACCAGTGGTTGCCCCTGACCTCGGTGCAGATGTCATGGAAGGGCAGCTTCTTGAATTCCTGCCACACGGATTCGGGATAGTTGCGCAGAGCCATGCATGCGCCCCCGTGGAACGCCGCGTTGACTCCGAGCGCGTTGCGCCACACCCCGGAGCTGTGCCGACGCAGATAGATGTCGGCCCAACGAATGTCCCTGGGATTGCCCTGGTAGGCGAGCGCCACACTGGCGACATACCACTGGCCTCCCGCGACACACCCGGCCTGGCGTACGACCACTTCAGGGTGGCTCGTGAGTTTGCCGATGAGCGTCCGGGACGGTGGGCACGCTGTGGAGGTCACGCGTGCGCGGCCGCGCGAAGCGAGCATGTCGGCCGCCGCACGGATGAACCGGTTGTCGAGATACGACTTCTCGTGGATCTTGACGCCTCGCGGCAGCGACGAGGCGCCCAGGGGGTGACACACCACGTCACCCGCGGCACAGATGGACCAGATCGGCGCAGGCAGTGTGGGGATGGCGCGGTTGCTGGTCGCCCCCGAGATGTTCTTGCCAAGCGCGTGGCCGGAGATGCCCAGGCTGCGGGCGATCGGCGTTGAGATCACCTGGTCTTTGATGCGCCTGTCCCCGTCGGCAATGAGCAGGGCGCCGATCAGCCACCTGCCGACCTTCTTCGGCTCGGCCGAGACGCCGAGGATGAGTCGATGCATGACCATAGCGCCTTGCGAATAACCGACGAGGATGAATTTCTCATTGCGGCACGACTCGGTGCGCTCCGCGACCAGTTTGCCGGCCGTTGCGACCCCCTCGTTCAGCCCCGCGAAGTACTTCTTGGGATCGACCGCGAGGAGGTCCACTGCTTGTGCGTCGTAGACGAGGCTTGCGACGCCAACCCGATATCCCCGCAGGCCCGCAATAGTTCGGGCGACGGCTGTGCCAGTGGTGGCACCCATCCGGTGCGGCCCGCCCATGACTTCTCCCGAGCCGCGCGCGCCGATGATCGTGATGTCTTGGCACGGCATTCCGCGCCGATACTCCGTGACGACCGCGTCGCCGGCGTCAGCCACTGCCGCAGGGGCGGCCGCCCATACTGGCGGGGTGGCCGCGTGTGCGGGCGCAAGGGAGGTGACCAGCCCGAGCGGCATCGCCAGGGCTGCCACGAGCACACCCGCGTAGCCGAGCTTCTTCATGCGTCTCTCCAATTGTCCGGACTGAAGTTCCGATCTGGTGACACGCCTGCGCGGCCTACTCGCACCAGGGCGTGCGGTAGGACGTCGCGGTCACGACACGCCGCGTGTGGCTGACCCACCACGCGCTCTCCCCGAGCGTCACCAGCAGGTCCGGGGCAGCGAACAGACTCTCGGCGTCGACATCGGCCCGCGGATACCGGGCGAGCAGCCGTGCAAGCTTCGTGCCGACACCCATCCCGTCGCGCGGCCGGATGAGCGCCGGCAGGTTCGCTCCCCGCAAGGACCAGGAGTCGATGCGGATGGGCTCGCCGGCGCGGGCGATGCCGATGACGGAGAAGTCGCCCCACGCGGCCCAGAACCCATGGCTCGGGCCGATCGGTTCGCAGCTCGCGCTGCCGGTCGAGGTCGGCGGACCGAGCTGGGCTGACAGCCCCTTCAGCGTCGCCTCCGGGCTGGTCCCGAGGCGCACAGGCCCGATCCAACGCGAGTCGAGGAGCATTCCGCCGCGCGGCACGACCGCCATCACGATGGACCTGGCGGCCGTCCGTCCGTTGGCATCGCGCACGCGCACAGTGAGTCGCCGCGCACCTGAGGACAGGGGTACCCCGCTGACGACCCCGGTGGAGCTCAGCCGCAGCCCCCGAGGCAGCGACCCGGACACGAGCGACCACCGATAGGGCGCACGGCCGCCCGCGACAGCGACCCGCCCGCGGTAGGCGGAACTGCGCACCGCCCCAGGCAGCCGCGAGGTCGTCACTCGCAGGGACGCCGCCACCGGGGCAGACTCCGTGACCTGGGCCAGTGCATCACCCGGCGGCCCCGACGAGGCCCCGACGGCGGGCGTGGCCGTACCGGGCGCCAGCACTCCAGCGAGCAGCACGCTCATGGCGAAACGCACCACCGATGACTTCAGGCATCCCCGCGTCATGACCGCCCCGATCGCCAAAGACCTCTGTGCAGGATGAATGCCCATCGGTCCGGACCTGGTCCACCTGAGGCGAGGCTGTCGAGCGAGGATCGGACGTCTCGATTGAGCAGAGGCTGCATCTCAAGGCACCAGCTCCATACGCCAGTGAAGGGCGCGGCTCGCAGCGGACCCTGGGCCGCGAAGGGCTCGGATCCGCCCCCGCGACCGGCACATCCGTCGACAACGACCGAGGAGTGCGGCGGCAGCCGCGACGGCGATCTGAGACCGCGTCGGTGAGCATGGGGCGGCGCGCCAACTCAGCCGCCGGCGATCCGCTCCCCGCCCCAGGGCGCGCTGACGGTCACGACGGGCGCGGTGCGCGCGCCGACCCAGGCGCCGGGCACACGTCCGATGCGGGTGATCGAGGTCGCGGCGCCACGAGCGAAGCCGAGCCGGTAGAGCCACGCCGCCTTGAGCCGCATGTCGAAGCCCATGACGACCGTGCCGTCGCGCCCGCACGGCCCGGCGATGAGGCGGTCGAAGCCGCTCCAGCCGGAGGTGCGGACGAGGGTGCGCTTCGGGGTGTAGGCGCGGGTCGCGGGGATCGTGATGGTGTGGAGCCGGCCGTCGCGGGCGTTGGCGAGCAGCACGTCGCGCTGGGGCGTGCGGGAGATGAGCGTCATCGCGCGCAGGTCGCCGAAGCCGCGCAGGGACCCGTTGTGGGCGGCGCTCGTCGGCGAAGGACGCCGCACCAGCCGCCCCGCCTCGAGGCTGTAGGAGGAGAAGCCGCGCCGGTCCCGGATCTGCGGGACGGTCGGCTGGTAGGTGGGGTCCGCGTCACCCCGGCGGGTGCTCACGACGACCTGCCGCACGTCGCGCAGAGCCGAGGCCCGCCCGGGTGCGCCGGGGGCACCGCTCGACGGCTCGATCGAGACCGTCGACGTGCCGATGACGCCGGCACGGCGCGCGAGCAGCACGTCCATCGACGAGTAGAGCGTCGCGCCCATGTGGACGGAAGCCTGCGGGATCGCGACGACATCGGCCCTCTCGATGGACAGCCCGAGCGGCTCGGGGCGCCTCACGCGAGGCTGGTGAAGATCTCGTTGAGCAGCTCGGTGGCGGAGATGTGCACCCAGATGCTGTCGCGCAGCTGCGACGCCGTGATTCCGGTGCGCATCGCCAGGGCCACGAGATTGATCACTTCCTGGGATTCGATGCCGTGGTAGGCGAAGCCGAGGATCTCGTCGGAGTGGGCGTCGACGACGACCTTGACGACACCGGTGGTCTGCCGTTCGATCTTCGGGCGCGGCATCATCGCGAGTTCGCCCACGGGCTTCAGCGCGGTCAGCACGTCGCGGCCTTGCTCGCGGGCCTCCTTCTCCGTCATCCCGACTCGTGAATACGGCGGGGTGAGGTAGGTCGTGGTCGGCACCGCGACCCGGTCCGCGCGGCTACGCCCGCCGTCGCCGAGCAACTGACTGGCCACGATGCGGTAGTCGTCGAGCGAGATGTAGGTCAGCTGCGGTCCGCCGTTGCAGTCGCCGACGGCCCAGATGCCAGCCGCGGAGGTGCGCAGCTGGTCGTCCACCGCGATGAAACCGCGACTGTCGAGCTCGACGCCGGCGACCTCCAGCCCCTGCGGCACGAGCGGCACGCGCCCGGTCGCCACGAGCACGGCGTCGGCGTCGAACGTGCCGCCGGAGGTGACGACCGCAGCGTCCGAGATCTCCTGCACCTCGGCACCTTCGACGACCCTGATCCCCGCATCGCGCAGCGCCCCGAGGACGGAGTCGCGCACGTCGTCGTCCTCGTCGGCGAGCACCCGGCCGCGGTTCAGCAGCGTCACATCGCTGCCGAAATCGGCGAACATCGCCGCGAATTCAAGCCCCACGGCGCCCGCTCCGACGACGACCAGCCGCGCGGGCAGGTGCTCGATGTGCTGGATGGAGAGGGAGTCGTGCACGTGCGGCAGGTCGCCGCCGGGCACGCCGGCAGGCCGCGGAAGGGAGCCGGTGTTGACGACCACCGCGTCGGCCTCGATCTCCACCGTGCCATCGGCCGTCTCGACGGCGACGCGCCGCGGCCCGACGAACCGGGCCTCGCCCATCACGGTCGTGACGCCGGCGACCTCGAGCATCGAGGCGTTCGCGGCGTTGAGCCGGCTGGTGAGGACGTCGCGCCACTTCAGGGCGTCGGCGAGATAGGCCTGCGGGTCGTCCTCGTCGGTGCGGCGGGCTGCGGCGGTGACCAGCGCCTTCGTCGGGATGCAGGCGACGTTGATGCACGCCCCGCCGATCATGCCCGGGTCGCGCTCCACCAAGACGACCTCGCGGCCCGCTGCGGCGGCCTTGCCGGCGAGGGTCTTGCCCGCCTTGCCCCAGCCGATGACGAGGAGGTCTGCGGACAGGGTGTGCGACATGGGGCTCCTTCGATCGACGTCCGTTGCACCCTATCCACGTCGCCGAGGCGCGCTGCGACGTCTAGCGTCGTTGCAGGACTGGGACGAACGAAGGAGGAGCTTCCATGCAGGGCAGGGTCGCCGTCGTGACGGGCGTGAGTCGCCGACAGGGCATCGGGCACGCCATCGCGGCGCGTCTCGTCGGGCGAGGGGCCCACGTCTTTGTCACGCACCACGCGCCGCACGACAAGGAGCAACCGTGGGGTGGCGATGACATCGCAGCCGTTCTGCAGAGCATCCGGGGCCGCGCCCTCCGTCCGGAGCAGGGTGTCGTCGATCTGGCGGTCGACCTGGCCGACAAGGGAGCGCCGGAGGAGGTGATGGCGGCTGCGGTCGCGGAGTTCGGCCACGTCGACGTGCTGGTCTGCAACCATGCGCGCTCCGGAGGGGATGGGCCGCTCGGTGAATTGACTGCGCAGATGCTCGACGCGCATTGGGCCGTCAACACGAGGTCGTCGCTGCTCCTGGCGCAGGCCTTCGCCGCGCAGCACGACGGTCGGCCCGGCGGCCGCGTCGTCTTCATGACGTCAGGACAAGGGCAGGGGCCGATGCCGGGGGAGGTTGCCTACGCGGCGGCCAAGGCTGCGCTGGCAGGCATCACGCTCACCGTGGCGGATCAACTCGCTGATGCGGGCATCACGGTCAACTGCGTGAACCCCGGCCCCGTCGATACCGGATATGTGACCGCGGACATCGTGCAGCAGACCGCTCCGATGTTCCCGTTCGGTCGCTGGGGCGAACCCGACGACCCGGCTCGCCTCATCGAATGGCTCGTGGGCGACGAGGGGGCCTGGATGACCGGCCAGGTGCTGAACAGTGAAGGAGGCTTCGCGAGATGGCGCGCTCCTCGCAGCTAGCGGCGGATGCGGTACCGACGGCGAGCGTGAGGTGCTCCTTGCGTTCTCGGCCGAGCATCGCCACTTGCTGCGCGAGAAGGTGCTGACCCTCACCGACGAGGAGGCCCGACGCAGGCTTGCTCAGTCCTCGACGTCGTTCTCGAGGTCGCGCAGCGGCCGCGCCGGGACGCCGCCGACCAGGCAGTTGTCGGGCACGTCCTTGGTCACGACCGCGCCGGCGGCCACGATGACGTTGTTGCCGATGGTCACGCCGGGCAGGATCGTCACATTGCCGCCGATCCACACGTCGTTGCCGATCGTCACCGGACGGGCGATACCGAGATGCTTGCGCCGGCCCATCGGGGTCATCGGGTGGTTCACGGTCGAGATCAGCGTGTTCGGCCCGATCATCACGTGGTCGCCGATGCGGACGGGGGCGATGTCGAGGATGGTCACGTTGTAGTTCGCGAGGAAGTCGTCGCCGACGTGGATGTTCTTGCCCTCGTCGCAGTTGAAGACCGGGAGCACCGTGGTGTCGGGCCCGGCCGTCCCGAAGAGCGTCTGGATGACCTCGGCGCGCTTCGCGGTGTCCTGCATCGGTAGGGCGTTGAGCTTCTGGCACCACTCCAGCGCGTGCAGCTTCTGCCCGTCGACCTCGGGGTCGGTGAAGTCGTACTCCAGCCCGGCGCGCAGCTTCTCGAGTTCTGTCATCGCGGACACCTTTTCGGGCATTGTTCGCTCCTCGCGGCGGTGTCGGACGGCGCCGAGGGATCGGGGCGTCTGCTTCGGTGCGCAGCCTAGTCGCGCATCTGTCGTGCCGTTCCCTCCGCCGGGGTGACCCCGCTGACGGCGGCTCCGAGCGCGAGCGCTGCCGTTGGCGATCGCGTGCCGCCGGCATGAGCCGCCAGATCCAGGGTTCGGACGGAAGCCTCAGACGGGCGTCCAGCCCGTCGATGGAGCGGGTGCCGGCCACGAAGGCCGACGCGGCGAGCCCGCCGCCGGCCGCCCGCCGAAGGCCGCCGTGCAGCACTCCGAGCATCTGACCCTGAACTGGCGAACCCCGAGAGGCCGACCGATGCGTCGCAATGTCACATTCACCGCCCTCACCTGCGGGGTGCTGGCTGGTGCCGTCGCCCTGACGGGCCCCGCCGCGACCTCGATCGCCACAGCCGCACCGGACACGGCCGCGGGCGTGGCGTCGGCGCGCTCCAAGGACGCGACCTACGCGACGGTGCTCAACGGGCGCCTGCCGGCCAACGTCACGACCAACGGCAAGCCCGGTCGCCTGCGCGGTGGCAGTTACGCAGGCTACGACCCGGAGAATCCCGTCGCGAGGACCTGGATCAGCGGACTTGACGAGGGCACCTGGAAGCGCCACTCGGTGCGGTTCGTCGACGTCGCCGGTGACCGCCATAAGGAAGCGGTGGTCCTGCTGGCCCGAACGCTCGGAGGGGTCGGCTGGCCCAACTCGATCGTCGTCTACGACGGCAACAGCCGGGTGCTCTCGGGGTGGGACAGCGGCGACGCGCTGAACGCGGAGTCGCGTAACGGCACGAGCTTCAGCACGATGCGTGCGCGATCCCTCGATGTCGTCGTGCGAGGCATCGACCGCGGCAATGAGGGTGGCTGCTGCGGCACCGGTCGCGCCACGTTCCGACTCAGCAAGGGCGCCAACGGCAAGCCCAAGTGGACGCTCATCAATCGTCGGTAGTGACCCGCGAAGCTCCACTCCTCGGTCAGCGCCGACTCGCTCCGCACATCCGGTTGCGGCCGGAGAGCGTCTGAGTCGGGAGGTCGGCATCAGTCAACGCGTCACCGGTGGCCCGGGTGGCGTCAAGAACCGGCAGCGCGGCCCCGGCGCTCGACTCAGGCGCGTGTCACAGGTCGCCAGCGGCGCGTCGAGGACTTCGGCGAGGGCGACATCGCCCGGGTCGACGCCTGCTCAGTTCGGCTCAGTGGACGGCCAAGACGTCAGTCACGCAGCGGGTTCACGGTGCGAACGTCAGGGAAGCGTGCGAAGTCGACGTCGTTGGTCGCGATCACGGCGTCGTGCTCGATACCGATCGCGGCGATCTGGGCGTCCGTGGTGAGGTTGCCGGCGCCGCCAGCGTCGGACAGCAGCATCAACGTAAGGTCGAGGTGTCGCGCTCCGGGCAGGAGCAGTTCGGCACATGGCTGCGCCAGCCAGCTGCGCACGTTGTCGGATGCCTGCGCGAGGGTCATGGGGTCTGTGAGGATTTTTCGGTTGGTCGCGATCCGCACGAATCCCATCGCGCAGATCGGCGCGAGCCCGATCGGCTCGCTGCCCGAGAGTGCGGCGGTCCACCAGGCGGCTGCCCGCGGATGTTGGGGAAAGGCGTCGACGCTCGCGTAGAGCAGCAGGTTGACGTCAGGGACGAGCATGTGACCAGCCTGCGACCCGGTCCTCGTCGTCGAGCTCGTCGAGGAGCTGGTTGAGCCGACCGGCGTCGATCCCGGGCTGCAACTGCGAGTGATGCACGCGTGGCTCGTAGGGGACGGCCCGCCGCTGCGCGCCCAGACCACGTCGCAGCGCGTCGTTGATGACGCTCTTCATCGAGCGCCGCTGAGCGTGCATGGTCTCCTCAATGAGCTGCACGACGTCCGCGTCGAGCGTCAGGGTGGTTCGCATGGAGGCATCATGATGCGCGAATAGTCAGCAGTCAAGATGCCTGGTGCGTTGGTGGCGCGCCCTCGATCGGACGACGCTGACCCCTGCGTACCCACTACTTCGGCCACAGACGATCCTGGCTGAGATGCCCGCCCGGCCGCGCCGCTCCAGCTCTCGGACCTGCAGCGATGCGTCCGCCGATCACGCGCCGGGCGGAGCATGTCAGCCAGGATCGTCTGTGCGCGGAGTACCGCCGCGAGAGGCGTCGCGGATCAGCGCCAGGCGCCGCTCTTGGGGGCCAGCGACGCAGACGCCGTCGACGATGCCCGCGCCGATCGTGACGCGGTCGGACCCCGGATGCCCGGCGGACGCCTCGCCAGGCTCCGAGCCCTTTCATAAAAGCTACGCTAGACTCGCTTTCATGAAAGAACCGTCGCCGGTCCTCCTCCCGCTGCTGCGGTCGCGCGCCCAGGGCGACATCATCGCGTGGATCATGCTTCACCCCGAGCAGGAGGCGTCGCTGACCGAGATCGCCGAAGCGACGCACACCTCGGGCCCGACGGTCATGCGCGAGGTCGACCGCCTCGCCGACGCCGGTCTGATCCGGCAGTCCCGCCGCGGCAACCAACGGCTGATCCGAGCCGACACGGACAACCCCGTCTTTGCGCCGTTGGCCGCGCTCATGGCTGTGACGTTCGGCCCCCTTCCCGTGCTTCGCGCACTCCTCGAGGACGTCGCCGGGATCAGAGACGCCTACGTCTACGGCTCCTGGGCCGCGCGCTATGACCAGCAAGCCGGCCCGGTCCCGGGAGACATCGACGTCCTGGTGATCGGTACCACCGACCTCGACGACCTGGACGACGTCGCCGCGGCGGCCGGCGAGCGCTTGGGTCGGGAGGTCAACATCCGCAGGGTGCGACCGGACGCCTGGGATGAGGCGCACGACGATCCGTTCAAGGCGACCGTCACCTCCCGCCCGATGATCACGCTCATGCAGGCGACGAGATGACGCGCTGGGAGACGGGGCGCAGTGACATCGAGGTGATGCTCGCGGCGGGCGAGCTGGAACTGGTGGCGCCCTCGCCCGCCAACGCGACACGGCTCATGGCGGATGCCCATTGGCACCTGCGCTCTGCAGAGCTGCTGGCCGACGACGACCCCGCCGGTGCCTACGACCTGCTCTACGCCGGAGCCCGCAAGGCGATGGCCGCGGCCCTCGCGGCGCAGGGGTTGCGCGCGACGAGCCGAGGTGGACACATCGCCGTGCAAGAGGCCGTCACTCATCAGCTGGGGCGCAGCGGGGCGGCCATCCGGCCCTTCGGTCGACTGCGCCGGACCCGCAACGACGCGGACTACCCGCGGATCGACTCACCTGAGCTCGGCCCGCAGGACGTCGCCGAGGATCTGCCGAAGGCCCGCACGATCGTGGGCGCGATGGAATCGCTTCTCCCGCATGTGGGCCCGTCGTGACCACTGCACCAACGCTGCTGGAGCCACGACGATCCTGGGCTACTGATTCTCGGCCGAGGCCTCAGTGCCACTGACCGCGCCGTCCGGTCACTGACCGCGCTCCAGGCGCAGGCGCGCTGCAGGCAGGCGACGCACGTGCGCACCGGGCGCGGTCAGTGGCACGTAGCAGCAGTCAGTCGGCCGTTGCACTCCGAGGCGACGCACGACGTGCCGCGGCACGGAGTCTGGTCACCGCAAGAATGCTCGCTGTCGTCGCGGCCGGCGCCATGGTCACGGGATGCGCCCTCAGCACCGCACTGCGGGGGCCGATGAGCAGACGCTGGCCATCGGACGGCCGGCGCGACACGAGTCGCGTGGACATCACCGGAGGTCAGGATGCGCGGCGCATCGACGGCTCGACGCTCACTCTGCGCAGCAGCCCTGGCGCTCGCGTTGGCGGCACCCGTCGCGGCAACGCTCCCGGCCACCGCAGCAGCGGCCCGCACCCCGTCGACACCGGCGCAGAGCACGGACCGCCTCACCGGCGAGACCGACCGCGAAGCAGCCCAGCGCCTCTTCTACGACCGCCTGCTCCCCCTGACCCGCGTGCCCGTCGGCTGGACCGGCTCGGTCAAGGGCTGCCGGGCGGGCACGATCTCCCCCGCCGCGCGAGCGGCGATGCTCGACGCGGTCAACCTCTTCCGCGGCATGTCCGGGCTGCAACCGGTGACGACAGACCCCGCCTACGACGATCTCGCCCAGCATGCGGCGCTCATCATGAAGGCGCAGGACGCCCTGAGTCACGGGCCGACCCCGGATTGGGCGTGCTACACCGAGGCCGGTCGCACCGGAGCGATGCGCTCCAACCTCTACCTCGGTGTGACCGGCGCCCACGCCATCTGGGGTTACATGATCGATCCGGGCTCGGGCAACACTGCGGCGGGGCACCGTCGCTGGATCCTCGACCCCAACGGAGACCGCATCGGCATCGGCGCGACCGACGGCTCCCACGCGCTGTACGTCGTCCCGGATCGCTGGCGCGACGGGCCGACGCAAGCCCCCGAGTGGATGCCCTGGCCGGTCGCGGGCGCGTCCTCCGTGGCGGTGGAGCCCGGCGGCCGGTGGTCGCTGAGCGCCTCGGATCGAGCGACGTCGTTCGATGCGGCGACCGTCACGGTGGCGGGGCCGGCCGGCCCGCTGCGCATCACTCGCCACGCACCCCAGAACGGTTTCGGACCGAACACGCTGGTCTGGCAGGTCGACGGCCTCCCCGAGGCGGGTGCCATGAAGACGGACACGACCTATGCGGTCGAGGTCTCTGGCGTGACCCGCAACGGCGCGACGCTGCCCCCGGTGCAGTACTCCGTGACGCTCGTGGCCCTCCGTGCCGTGGAGGCGAGCCGGCCCCCATCACTGACGGGCACACCGAAGCCCGGCGGCAGGCTGTCGGTCGACGAAGGCTCGTGGCCGACCGGCACCGACGTGACGGTGACGTGGCTGCGCAACGGCAAGCCCCTCACCATATGGTCCGACGACTACGAGGTAGCGCCCTCAGACGTCGGCGCCGCCATCAGTGCCAAGGTCACCGCCTCACTGGAACACCACCGCGACGCAGTCGTCACGACTCCCGCGCTGACGATCCAGTCGGCGCTCAAGAGCCTGAGCCTGCGACGAAGCCCGCTCATCAAGGGAACGGCACGCGTCGGCGGGAAGCTCACCGCAACCCCTGGCACGTGGTCCCCGACGCCGACGCGGATCGCGTACGCCTGGTACCGCGGGATCACTCGCATCAAGGGCGCGACGAAGCCGACGTACACCGTCATCAAGGCCGATCGCGGTCAGCGCCTCACCGTCCGCGTCACCGCCGGCCGCGCAGGCTGGGCTGCCAAAACTGCGGCCTCAGCCGCGGTGCGCGTCCGCTGAGCGGGCGCGAGCACGAATGAGGCGCGGAGAGCAGTCCCTCTCCTAATAGCGACGCTGGAGTGGCTTTCAGGAAGGACGTAGCTCCAGCACCCCTGCCTCTCCTGCGTTTCGCGGGCCCAAAGCGACATCATCGCGTGGATCATGCTGCACCCCGAGCAGGAGGCGTCGCTGACCGAGATCGCCGCAGCGACGCATAGTTCGGGCCCCACGGTGATGCGCGAGATCGACCGCCTCGCCGACGCCGGGCTCGTCCGGCAGCCCCGCGGAGGCAATCCGCGGATGATCCGAGCCGACACCGACACAGGTCATGTCCCGCCGCCCCAGCAGCACCCCGGTGGCGCGCCGTCGTGAGGGCGGCGAGCAACAGGGCCAATTGCGGAGCGAAGCGCCGCACGACCATCCTTGTATACAACTTGTTAGAAGGTGAATAGCGTTCCCATTCATGGGAATTAACTGCCTGACGGCACCCGGCCGACTCATATCTGCCACCCAAACGGTCGAGACGTCGCAGCGCCGCACACTCACCGGGCATGACGAAAACCTTCACCTCCAATGCGCGCAAGATCCTCACTCACGGCGCGGCTGCCTTGCTCTCCTACTGGGCGGCCGGCACTGTCGACGGACTGGTCCCTGTGATGCAGCACCTTCCGGAATGGGCGAGAGCAATCCTCATCGACGCCCTATGCGAGACGGCCCGTAAGGTGTTGTGGGCGGCGCTGCGCACTGCCTGGCGGACGGCCCCAAGCCCTCTCGTCAGTCTTGTGTTGAGCCTTCTGCTCACCATGCCTGCGCCGAAGAGCTCGCCCAAGCCCACCTCGACGCGCTCCAACACCGCACTGGTGCTGCACGACTCGCGGGCGAGACCGACCCATGAACTCGTCTTTTCTGGCACTTCTGTGCAGTCTTGCTACCTGAGAATGCCCTGGCTAGCCGACATCGCTGGATGGAGTGGGTCCGTGCCGACCCGCGGGGTCGGCGACGCTGTCATCTCGCTTGATGGAGACTGCACGCTGCCGATGGGACAGAGAGCCGGCTCGGGCACTCAAGTCCGCA
Source organism: Dermatophilaceae bacterium (assembly GCA_032229625.1). Classification (GTDB taxonomy): domain Bacteria; phylum Actinomycetota; class Actinomycetes; order Actinomycetales; family Dermatophilaceae; genus Kineosphaera. The sequence continues at coordinate 13,234 of JAVTVZ010000052.1, forward strand.
GGCTGGACGTCGAGGGAGAAGACATGACGACCGACATCGGGAGCGACAAGGGCAGCTGGACATCGCGATGGTTCGGCTCGAAACAGGAGCAGCCGATTCTCGCCCCCGTCGCGCCGGAGGTGCTTGAACAACAGCCGCTGCCCGGCGTCGGCGTCAGCGACCTGCCGGCGGTCGATGATCTCGTCGGCGTCGACCCCTACGCCCGTGGCCTGTCCGCCTTCATCGCCGCTTGTCCGACCCCGATGACCATCGCCATCCAAGGCGGTTGGGGCACGGGCAAGACCTCCACGATGAAGATGGTCGAGAAGGAGCTCGTCGCCCACCACACCGCTTGCGAGATCGTCAACTTCAACACTTGGCAGTACGAGCACACGGACTTAGGTGAGGGGCTGACGTACCACCTGGTGAAGGCGATTCTCGAGCAGGGCACACCGCCCGAGGAGCAGGAGCGGAAGGCCGCCGTCCTGAGCGCCCTGAGGCGCGGGGCGATGCGCGTCACGCAGGAGGCCGCGCGCGCCGCTGTGCGCGCAGCCGACGCTGCTGCGGCACATGCCGCGTCCGTGGCTGGAGGGGAACTCGGCGCCAAGGTCTACGACGCCGGCAGGAAGTCGGTCGTCGAGTCGTTCAGTGCTCAGGCCGATGTGCCGGATTCGATCGAGCGACTGATCGACGTGCGAGCGGACTTCGCACAGGTGATCCGCACGCGCGTGACCAAGAGCGGGAGTGCGGGAGCCCGTGTGGTGGTGTTCATCGACGATCTGGACCGCCTGGAGCCGGCTCGCGCCGTCGAGGTGATGGAGTCCCTCAAGGCCCTGCTCGACTGCCCCGGCTGCGTCTTCGTGCTCGCCGTGGACTTCGAGGTGGTGCAGCAGGGCGTCCGTCTGAAGTACCGCGACATGACGAACGACAAGGTGCGCGCCTTCTTCGACAAGATCATCCAGGTCCCCTTCCACATGCCGGTGTCTGCGTATGCCATGGACAAGGTCATCGACGCGGGCCTTGAGCACGTCGACCTGAGCGACGAGAGCCGTGAACTGTGTCGGACGGTGGGCACACGCGCGGTGGACAACAACCCGCGCGCGGCGAAGCGCCTCGTCAACTCCTTCGTCATGCTGCGCCACGTCAGCCGCCTCACCGACTCCAGTGCTGCGTCAGAGCAGTCCGGGACGCCGTGCAAGACGACGCTGCAGGGAGACATG
>JAVTVZ010000053.1:0-5695 GCA_032229625.1 Dermatophilaceae bacterium
CTAGTTGTGAGCACCGACAAGCTCGGCACGGGTTGATCGCCGGGCCCGGGCGCGACGGTCACCGGTGACGAGCCGAGCCGCCCGTGCCGCGACGAATCACGCTGCGATCCAAGGCGATTCGAGTCGCCTCAGAGCTGGTCGGCGGTCTTCTTCGCGGCTTTGGCGGCCTGCTTGAAGTCGCGCACGGCCGCCAGGCTCTCCGCGTCGACGATGTCGGCGACGGACCGGGTGGCACCCTCGTCGGCATACGGACCGATCACCTCACGCCACCCGTCGGGAGTGACACCGAGCTGCTTGCCGAGCAGCGCGGCGAAGATGCGAGCCTTCTGATCGCCGAAGCCGGGGAGCTTCTTCAGCCGCGTGAGCAGCTCGGTCGCCGATCCCGCGCCCTCCCAGATCGCCGCGGTCCGACCGTCGTAGTCGGTGACGATCGCCTGCGCGAGCTGCTGGATGCGCCCGGCCATCGACCGCGCATACCGGTGGATCGCCGGCGGTGTCGCGCACAGCTCCGCGAACGCCTCCGGGTCGGCCGCCGCGATCGCCGCAGGCTCGAGCGTGCCGAAACGCTGGAGCACCTTCACCGGCCCCGCGAAGGCCCGCTCCATCGGGAACTGCTGATCCAGCAGCATCCCGACGATGAGGCCGAAGTCGTCGGAGGACAACACCTCGTCGGCGGCCTCGTCCTGGGCGATGCGGATCGTGCGTGGCGCGGTCATGGACCGCAGGGTAGCCGCCGTGCGCCGCACCGATCGACCCGCGATCGACCGCGCGATCGACCCTGCGGTCGAGCCTCAGCCGCGACCCGACCGGCGGTGCAGCCGGATGCCGGCGCCGGTGTCCTCGACGAGGCTGCGTCGGCCGCGGCGCAGGGCGACCGCCGCGAGGGCCCAGTCGCCGACACAGCCGCCGAGGTGCACCGCGCCGGCGATGACGAACGCCACGCCCCACGGCGCCCACGCGCTCAACGCGGCGAACGCGGCCCCGAGCAACACCGTCGGGGCCAGCGCGATCCACGCGAACTGCGCCGGGGTGAAGAGGTGCCCGCGGGCCGTGCAGTAGAGGTAGGGCATCGCCCCGCCGAGCACGCCCGCGCCGAAGGTGGGCCGCGCGCCGAACGGCAGCATCGCCAGCCCGTGCAGGCCCTCGTGCGCCACGAGCGCCGCCCCACTCAGGACGAGGGTCGCCAGGAGCCTGAGGGCCAGCTCGCCGCCGGCGAGCGTCGCCGAGGTCGGTGGCCGGCTCGCGCCGTACAGGCCCAGGTAGCTCAATCCGGCGGCGACGGTGACGACCAGGCCCGCGATCGAGAGCCACAGCGACGCTCGCGGCCCCGGGGTCCACGACCACGACCCGGCGCCGGACGGGCTGTGCGGCGCTCCGGCGACGCCGGCCGCGGAATCGACCATCTGTGCATCGTAGGCGCGCGCGGCGTCCGGGTCGTCGTGCCGCGCGAGGCGGGAAAGGCGTGCCGCGCCTCGCGCGGGTGGCGCGCCGCGCGTGGCGCCCACGGCCAGCGACTCTTCAGGCTGTCCTGGCACGCTGGGCAGGGTGACGACGCTGACCCGCCGCCCCGCCCCCGATCTGCCGACGTGGCTGCACCGCGTCGTGCCCGTCCTCGTGCTCGTCGCGCTCATGTGGCTCAGCGAGATCGTCGACAGGATCCTGCCGCTCGACCTCGACGCCTTCGGTATCCAGCCGCGCTCGCTGGAGGGGCTGCCCGGCATCGTGCTCAGCCCGTTCCTGCACGTGGGCTTCGCTCACCTGCTCGCCAACACCTCGGCGCTGCTCGTGCTCGGCGCGCTCATCGCGTGGACGACGCGGCGGCTGGCGGAGGTGACGATCGGCGTCATCGGCCTCGGCGGCCTCGGCGTGTGGCTCCTGGCGCCGCCGCAGTCCATCACCGTCGGGGCGAGCGGACTCGTCTACGGCTACGCGGCGTTCCTCGTCGTCTACGGCTTCGCGGTGCGCCGGCTCGGGGCGGCCCTCGTCGGACTGCTCGTCGTCGCGCTCTACGGCGGGATGGCCTGGGGCGTGCTGCCGCTGCAGGTCGGCGTCTCGTGGCAGGCGCATCTCTTCGGCGCCCTCGCCGGGATCTTCCTGGCGCTGCGGCTCGGCCGCCGCGACCGCCGCACCTGGCAGCCGGTCATCTGAGCCGCCGGTCATCCGAGCCGCGCGCCGTCTGACCGGCCCGCGACCCGCGTCAGCCGCGCGTCAGCCCCAGCGCGATGCCGAAGCCCGCGATCGTCGAGCCGGTGACCAGGTCGAGGCCGCGGCGCACGCGGGGGCGGGCCAGCCAGGCGCGGGCCCGGTCGACGGCCAGGATGATGAGCGCGAACCACAGCAGGCCCTCGGCGTTGTGCACCAGCGCGAGCACGGCCGCTGCCATCGCCGGCGGCACGTCCGGCGGCAGGAACTGCGGCAGCAGCGCCACGTAGAACGCCCCGATCTTCGGGTTGAGCAGGTTGACGACCAAGCCCTGCCGGTAGGCGGTCCACGCGCCTGCCGGGCGCCTGGCGGCGGCCTCGTCGACGGGGGCGCCGGGCCGGCGCAGCGCCGCGACGACGAGCCGCACCCCGAGATAGACCATGTAGAGCGCCCCCGCGACCCGCAGCACCGTGTAGGCGGTGTGCGACGCCGCGAGCAGCGCCGACACCCCGACCGCGGCGGCGACGGCCCACACGAGCACGCCGGACGTGATGCCCAGGGCGGCGGCGAAACCCGCCGCCCGCCCCCGCGTCGCAGCGGTCCGCAACACCAGCGCCGTGTCGACGCCGGGGGTGATCGTCATCAGCCCGGCGACGAGGGCGAAGGACAGGATCGCGTGGGTCATCGGACCTCCTACCGGTCAGCGGGGGAGCGTCGGCGTCACTCGACGGTGACGGACTTGGCGAGGTTGCGCGGCTTGTCGACGTCGTGGCCGAGCAGCAGCGCGGCGTGGTAGGCGACGAGCTGCGTGGGGATCGTCAGCAGGATCGGGTCGAGCTCCGGCTCGCTCTTGGGCACGCGGATCGTCGGCACGTCCAGGGCGCTGACGTCGACGCCGGGGTGGGTGATGACGACGAGCGGCCCCTTGCGCGCGAGGACCTGCTCGGCGGCGGCGATGTTGCGGTCGGCGAGCTCGTCGTCGGGGATGATCGCCACGGTCGGCATCTGCTCGTCGATGAGGGCGAGCGGACCGTGCTTGAGCTCGCTGGCCTGGTAGGCCTCGGCGTGGATGTAGCTGATCTCCTTGAGCTTCTGCGCCCCCTCGCGAGCCACGGGATACCCGCGGGTCCGCCCGATGTAGAAGGCGCTGTGCCCCTTGATGAGCTCGCCCGCGAGCGACTGCGCGCCGTCGGAGTCGCTCAGGACCTCCCCGATCTGGGCGGGCAGCTTCTGCAGCGCCGCGACGATGCGCTTGCCGTCGGCGACCGACAGGTCCCGCACCCGGCCCAGCTGCACGGCGAGCATCGCGAAGGCGATCCCCATGTTGGTCAGCGCCTTGGTCGAGGCGACCGCGACCTCCGGGCCGGCGTGGATGTAGATGCCGCCGTCGACGGCGCGGGCGATCGTCGAGCCGACGACGTTGACGACGCCGAGCACGTAGCCGCCCTTGCGCTGCACCTCCTGCACCGCGAAGGCCGTGTCGGCCGTCTCACCGCTCTGGCTCACCGCGACATACAGCGTGTCGGACTCGATGATCGGGTCGCGGTAACGGAACTCGCTGGCGGCCTCGGCGTCGGCGGGCATGCGCGCGAGGTCCTCGATCATCTGGGCGCCCATCTGCCCGACGTAGTAGGCCGAGCCGCAGCCGAGGATCTTGACGCGGCGGAAGGCGCGCAGCTCACGGGGGCTGAGGTTGAGGCCGCCGAGGCGGGTGCTGCCGAAGCGCTCGTCGAGGCGGCCGGCGATGACGGCCGACGCGGCGCCGGGCTGCTCGTTGATCTCCTTGAGCATGAAGTGCTCGTGGCCGTGCAGGTCGAGGTCGTCGGCGTCGACGCCGATGTCCTCGGGCGTGCGGCCGGTGTCCGGGGAGTCCTTGGTGAAGGTGCGGAAGCCGTCCACGGTGACGCTGGCCAGCTCACCGTCGCCGAGGTGCACGACGCGGCTGGAGTGGCGCACGAGGGCCGAGGCGTCGCTGGCGACGAACATCTCGCCGTCACCGACACCGAGGATCACCGGAGAGCCGTTGCGGGCCACGACGATCCGGTCGCGGCGCGACTCGTCGGTGACGGCGAGGGCGTAGGTGCCGCTGATCCGCTCGGTGGCCTCCAGGACGGCGTCCTCGAGGGTGTCTGCGCCGCTGCGGGCGATGAGGTGGGCGACGACCTCGGTGTCGGTCTCGCTGGTGAATTCGACACCGTCGGATTCGAGCTGGGCGCGGATCGAGCCGGCGTTGTCGATGATCCCGTTGTGGACGACGCTGATGCGGCCGTCGGCGCTGCGGTGCGGGTGCGCGTTGCGCTCGGCGGCGGGGCCGTGCGTGGCCCAGCGGGTGTGGCCGATGCCGACGGTGCCGGTGAGGCGCTTGGGCAGCGCGGCCTGCAGCTCGCGGACCCGGCCGACCGTGCGCACGCACGTCGTGTCGCCGGTGCGGCCCAGCACGGCCACCCCCGCCGAGTCGTAGCCGCGATACTCCAGCCGGCTCAGGCCGTCGATGAGGATCGGGGCGGCGGGCTGGCTACCGATGTAGCCGACGATTCCACACATGCGTGTGCGCTCCTTGGGGCGTCGTGACCCCAGGGCGGGGTCGGTCAGGATGCTCGCGCGGCCCAGGTGGCCGGTCGGGCGGTGCAGGCAGGCGGGCGACGCTCAGCCGTAGACGATCCGGCGCAGCTGCCGCTGGGAGAGCGTCGGCGGTGCGACGACGCGCCCGTCGAGCTCGGCGGAGATGCGCGCGAAGGCCTGCGGATTGCGGGTGCCGTAGGTCTGCAGGTCGTGGTGTCGGCGCCGGACGTAGTCCCCCACCGGCTCGCGATACCACTCGACGACGTCCTCGATGACCCTGCGTGCTTCGCCGGGCGTGAGGCCCGTCGTCGCGACGACGTGGTCGATGAGGTCGGCGTCGATCACTCCTCTACGATGCTCCCGCCCACGGGCTGGCGCCAACTTCTTGCCCGATTTCGGGCAGAGTCTCGCGCAACGACCCGGCCGCGGGGTGTCAGGCCCCGATGAGCCGGGCGATCCGCGCGACCGCGAACTCGTAGCCCTGGATCCCGCAGCCGACGATGATCCCCGCGGCCAGCGGCGACAGGTAGGAGTGGTGGCGGAAGTCCTCGCGGGCGTGGACGTTGGAGATGTGCACCTCGATGATCGGGCTCTCGACGGTCTCCAGCGCGTCGCGCAGCGCGATCGAGGTGTGCGTGAACGCGCCGGCGTTGACGACGAACCCGACCGCCGGCGTGCGCCACTCGTGCACCGCGTCGATGAGCGACCCCTCGTGGTTGGACTGCACCGCCGCGACCGTCAACCCGTGCCGCGCCGCCTCCGCCCGGCACAGCGCCTCGACGTCGTCGAGGGTGTCGGTGCCGTAGACCTCCGGCTTGCGCACGCCGAGCAGGTTGAGGTTCGGCCCGTTGAGCAGGACGATCGTGCCGGACATGAGACTCCTTCGGGCTCAGGGCGCCGGGCCCCGACGGCCCTGCCGTCCACGGTAGACGCCGGTGCCAGGTCGAGGGCCGACCCCCGCGAGCAGGCGCGCCGGGGAGCCGGACGCGCG
>JAVTVZ010000053.1:5795-10461 GCA_032229625.1 Dermatophilaceae bacterium
GTGAGGGCCGGCCGTCGCAGGTGGAGCGAGGCGTCAGTGGAACATCGAGACGCGCAGGTCCTTGTTGAGCGTGGAGATGACATCCAGCGGGATGTCCTTGGGGCACGACGCGGAGCACTCGCCGATGTTCGTGCAGCCGCCGAAGCCCTCGTTGTCCTGGGTGTTGACCATCGCCTTGACGCGGGTCCAGCGCTCGGGCTGGCCCTGCGGCAGCGAGCCCAGGTGCGTGACCTTCGCGCCGACGAAGAGCATCGCCGAGGCGTTCGGGCAGGCCGCGACGCAGGCGCCGCAGCCGATGCAGGTCGCGGCGTCGAACGCGCGGTCCGCGTGCTTCTTCTCCACGGGCGCGGCGTGGGCCTCGGGGGCCGAGCCGGTGTTCGCCGAGATGAAGCCGCCGGCCTGGATGATCCGGTCGAACGCCGTCCGGTCGACGACGAGGTCGCGGATGATCGGGAAGGCGTTGGCCCGCCACGGCTCGATCGTGATCGTCTCGCCGTCGGCGAAGCTGCGCATGTGCAGCTGACACGTCGTCGTGTTGCCGTGGGGGTCGTCGCCGGTGTTGCCGTGCGGGCGCCCGTTGATCACGAGACCGCACATGCCGCAGATGCCCTCACGACAGTCGCTGTCGAAGGCGATCGGCTCGATGCCCTGATCGTTGAGGTCCTCGTTGAGCACGTCGAGCATCTCGAGGAACGACATGTCCTCGCTGATCCCGTCGAGCTCGTAGGTCGCGAGGCCGCCCGGGGCCGCGGGACCATCCTGACGCCAGATCTTGACGGTGATCTTCACTTGTAGCTCCGCTGCTTCAGCTCGATGAACTCGTACACGAGGGGTTCCTTGTGCAGGATCGGCGGCTGGTCGTCGCCGTTGTACTGCCACGCCCCGACATAGAGGAACTCGTCGTCGTGGCGCAGTGCCTCTCCGTCCTCGGTCTGGGACTCCGCACGGAAGTGACCGCCGCACGACTCACGCCGGTGCAAGGCGTCGATGCACATGAGCTCGCCCAGCTCGAAGAAGTCGGCGACTCGGCCGGCCTTCTCCAGCGACTGGTTGAGCTGCTCGTTCTTGCCCAGCACCCGAAGGTTGGAGTAGAACTCCTTCTTCAGGTCGCGGATGAGGCCGATCGCCTTCTTCAGGCCCTCCTCGCTGCGCTCCATCCCGCAGTATTCCCACATGATCTGGCCGAGCTCCTTGTGGTAGGAGTCGACCGAGCGGGTGCCGTTGGAGTTGAGGAAGTGCTCGATCCGGTCGAACACCGAGTCGCGGGCCGCAGCGACCTCCGGGTGGTCGGCGTCGAGCTTGGTGAACGGCCCGTTGGCCAGGTAGTCGCGGATCGTGTTCGGCAGCACGAAGTAGCCGTCCGAGAGGCCCTGCATGAGCGCGGACGCGCCGAGCCGGTTGGCCCCGTGGTCGGAGAAGTTCGCCTCACCGGTGACGAAGAGCCCCGGGATGTTGGACTCCAGGTCGTAGTCGACCCACAGGCCGCCCATCGTGTAGTGCACGGCCGGGTAGATGCGCATCGGCACCTGATACGGGTTTTCGCCCGTGATCCGCTCGTACATGTCGAAGAGGTTGCCGTACTTCGTGCGCACGGCGTCCTCACCCAGTCGCGAGATCGCGTCCGCGAAGTCGAGGTAGACGCCGCGCCGCACGCGCCGCTCCTCGCCTTCGGGGCTCACCTCGACGACCGCCGGGCCGACGCCGCGGCCCTCGTCGCACATGTTCTTCGCCTGGCGGGAGGCGATGTCGCGCGGCACGAGGTTGCCGAACGCCGGGTAGATGCGCTCGAGGTAGTAGTCGCGGTCCTCCTCGGGGATCTGGCGCGGGTCCTTGTCGCAGTCCTCGGCGCGCTTGGGCACCCAGATGCGCCCGTCGTTGCGCAGCGACTCACTCATCAGCGTCAGCTTGGACTGCTGATCGCCGTGCACCGGGATGCACGTCGGGTGGATCTGCGTGTAACACGGGTTGGCGAAATACGCGCCCTTGCGGTAGGCCCGCCACGTCGCAGTGACGTTGCAGCCCATGGCGTTCGTCGACAGGAAGAAGACGTTGCCGTAACCGCCGGAGGCGAGAACGACCGCGTCGGCGAGGTGGGTCTCGATCTCACCGGTCACCATGTCGCGCGCGATGATGCCGCGGGCCTTGCCGTCGACGACGACGAGCTCGAGCATCTCGTGACGCGAGTACATCTCGACCGTGCCTGCGCCGATCTGACGCTCCAGCGCCTGGTAGGCGCCGATGAGCAGCTGCTGCCCCGTCTGGCCGCGGGCGTAGAACGTGCGGGACACCTGCACGCCACCGAACGACCGGTTGTCGAGCAGACCGCCGTATTCGCGCGCGAAGGGCACGCCCTGCGCGACGCACTGGTCGATGATGTTCGCGCTGACCTCGGCCAGGCGGTAGACGTTCGTCTCCCGGGCGCGGTAGTCGCCGCCCTTGACGGTGTCGTAGAAGAGGCGGAAGACGGAGTCGCCGTCCTCCTTGTAGTTCTTCGCGGCGTTGATGCCACCTTGCGCGGCGATCGAGTGCGCACGCCGCGGGCTGTCCTGATAGCAGAACGCCTTGACGTGGTATCCGGCCTCGCCGAGCGTCGCGGCCGCCGCGCCGCCGGCCAGGCCGGTGCCGACGATGATGACGGACAGCTTGCGCCGGTTGGCCGGGTTGACGAGCTTGGCGTCGAACTTGCGCTGGGTCCACTTGTCCTTGATGGGACCCGTCGGCGCCTTGCCGTCGGCGATGTCCGCGCCGGGGGCGAAGAAGCTCGCGGCCGAGTCGGACAGCCCGTGCGGGCTCGCCGGGGTGGTCTGGGGGGTCAACGTTTCGGTCATGACTTTTCGTGCACCCTTACTTGATCGCGCCGAACAGGATCGCCAACGGGGGGATGAGGAAGCCGCCGACGGTGATGACGGCGATCGCCAGCCCCACCGTCTTGGCCGTCGCCCGGGACTTCGCGGTGTTCGTCCAGCCGAGGGTCTGGCTGGCGCTCCACACCCCGTGGTGCAGGTGCATCCCCAGCGCCGCGAGGGCGATGACGTAGATCAGGGTCAGCCACCACTGGCTGAACGCCGCGACGACCCGCTCGGCGGGCGTGCCGAACGTGCCGCCGACGTTGATCCACATCAAGGTGAACTGGGCGAGGTGGAAGACGACGAACGCGAGCAGCGTGACGCCGCCCCAGCGCATCCACTTGCTCGAGATCGACGCCGCCGCGGCCTTCTTCACCGCGTACCTCGTGTCGCGGGCGCCCGCGTTGCGGCTCCACAGCGTGAAGGCCGAATAGGCGTGCGCGACGAGCGCGACGATGAGCGTGAGCCGGAAGATCCACAGGAAACCCTCGTAGGGCAGGATCGGCTCGAACATCGTGCGCAGGTGGTGCGCGTACTCGTCGAAGGCCTCGTGCGAGACGAGGATCTTGAGGTTGCCATACATGTGGAAGAGCACGAAGAAGACGAAGTAGAGGCCGGACACGGCCATCATCAGCTTCAATCCGATGCTGCTGTGCATCGGGCTCGTGTTCCGATTCGCTGGTTTGACTGCTGAGGTAGCCACGTGCGGTTCTGCCCCGTTCCCTGTCGGTTGCGTGCTGCGCGGATCGTCCACCCGCGTCGTGGTCGACATTGCGCGACTCGGGTCATCTGCGGACGAGGCCTGCCGGGACGACAAGCGGCACCGGTTCCGCCACGTGAAGGTGCGCATATGGAACGTCCATGAGCGCTCACGCAACGCCGCTACCTGCGCAGTCGTCTACTGCTCCATCGTAGTCAGGTTGCCGCCGCGCCCGCCCAGGGACCCATGTCCTTGTGGGGCCGAATTTCGGCGGTGCGCCTCACCGCTGCGCGAGCGCGGCGTCGTAGAGCTCGCGGGTCGGCACGCCGGTCGCGGCGCCGACCGCCCGGCACGCGTCCTTGAGCCGCTCCCCCGCCGCGACGCGCGCCCGCACCTGCGCGACCGCGGACTGCGCGTCGGGCGGGCGGGGCGGCGCGCCGGCGACGACGAGCGTGATCTCGCCGCGCACCTGCTCGGGGTGGGCGGCCGCCCACGTGACGAGCTCGGCCAGCGGCCCGCGCACGACCTGCTCGTGGACCTTGGTCAATTCGCGGCATACCGCGGCGGCGCGCTGCCCCCCGAAGGCCGCCGCCATCGCCTCCAGGGTCGCCGCGAGACGGTGCGGGGCCTCGAAGAAGACCATCGTGCGCGGCTCGTCGCCCAGACCGGCGAAGGTCCGCGCCCGCTCCCCCGGCTTGCGCGGCGGGAAGCCCTCGAAGCAGAAGCGGTCGACGGGCAGGCCGCTGACCGCCAGCGCCATGAGCACCGCGCTCGGACCGGGCACGCACGTCACGTGCCCGCCCCCGGCGAGCACCGCCTCCACCAGCCGGTATCCGGGATCGGACACCGACGGCATCCCGGCGTCGGTGACGAGGACGAGGCGCCGCCCCGCGGCGACCTCCGCGGCCAGCGCGGGCGTGCGGGCCTGCTCGTTGTGGTCGTGGTAGCTCACGAGCCGGCCGCCGTCGGCGGGCCGGATGCCCAGGGCCGCCGCGAGGCGCTTGAGCCGGCGGGTGTCCTCGGCGAGCACGATGTCGGCGCCCTCGAGCTCGGCCGCCAGGCGCGGCGAGGCGTCGCGCGGGTCGCCGATCGGGGTCGCCGCGAGGACCAGCGCGCCGCG
>JAVTVZ010000053.1:10561-14303 GCA_032229625.1 Dermatophilaceae bacterium
CATGAGTCACACCGAGCAGCTGCGCCTGCGGCTGCTCGGAATTCGCCCGACCGACAGGCTCGCCGGCTATCTCGGCCCGCTCCTCGTCGCGCTCTACGCGGGCATCCTGCGCTTCTGGCAGCTCGGCCGCCCCGACACGCTGATCTTCGACGAGACGTATTACGTCAAGCAGGCCTGGTCGCTGGTCACCTTCGGCACCGAGCACAAGGTGACCGAGGCGCTCGCCGCCAAGGACGCCACCCCCAGCGTCGATCAGGTGTGGGCCGCCGGCACACCGGACGTCTTCGGGCCGAGCGCCGATTTCGTCGTCCACCCGCCGGTCGGTAAATGGGTCATCGCGCTCGGCGAGCTCGCCGGCGGCGTGCAGAATGCCTGGTCGTGGCGTCTCGGCGTCGCGGTGCTCGGCACGATCTCGGTCTACCTGTTGGCGCGGGCGGCCCGGCGGATGTTCGGCTCGACCGTGCTCGGCGTGGTCGCCGGCCTGCTGCTGACCCTCGACGGGCAGCATTTCGTGCATTCGCGCACCGGGCTGCTCGACATGTCGGTGATGTTCTTCGCGCTCGGCGGCTTCTGCGCGCTGCTGGTGGACCGTGACGTCTCGCGGGAGCGGCTGGCGCGGATCGTCGGCGGCCGGCGCGACGCGGGCATGCGCTTCGACGACCGGCGGCTGCGCTACGGGCCGTGGCTGGGGATGCGCTGGTGGCGGCTCGTCGCCGGCGTCAGCCTCGGGCTGTGCATCGGCACGAAGTGGTCGGGGATGTACTTCCTCGCGGTGTTCGGGCTGATGACGGTCCTGTGGGACATGGGTGCCCGGCGCGCCGCCGGGGTGCATCGCTGGCGCACGGCCGCCGTCTTCGTCGACGGGCCGCAGGCGGCGCTGACGATGGTCGGCGGGGCGCTCGTGACGTACCTGGTGTCGTGGACCGGCTGGTTCCGGTCGAGCACGGGCTGGGGTCGACAGTGGGCGGCGGAGAACCCGACCGACGGCGTCGGCGCCCTCGTGCCCGACGGGCTGCGGTCGTTGTGGAAGTACCACGTCGACATGTGGAACTTCCACCTCGGCCTGACGAGCCACCACGACTACATGAGCAACCCGTGGTCCTGGATGCTGCAGGGCCGCCCGACGTCCTTCTATTACGAGGGGCCGCACAACGGCCAGCAGGGCTGCACGGTCGCCGACTGCGCCAAGGCCATCACCGACCTGGGCAACCCGGCGATCTGGTGGGCCGCGACGCTGGCGCTGCCGGTGCTGGCCTTCTGCTGGCTGGCGATGCGCGACTGGCGGGCCGGGGCGATCCTCGCGGGTTTCCTCGCGGGCTACGTGCCGTGGTTCCAATACCAGGAGCGCACGATCTTCACGTTCTATTCGGTGGCGTTCGTGCCGTGGGTCGTGCTCGCCGTGACGTATGTCGTCGGGCTCGTCCTCGGCAGGGCCGACGCGCCGCCGCGGCGCGCGACGTGGGGTCGGGCACTCGTCGCCGGTTATCTCGTGCTCGTCGTCGCGGTCTTCCTCTTCTTCTGGCCGCTGTATACGGCGCAGGTCATCCCGTTCGAGCAGTGGCAGTGGCGGATGTGGTTCCGCTCGTGGGTGTGAGCCTCGTGAGTGTGAATCGCGTGAGTGTCGACCGCGTGGGCACGAACCGCGTGAGTGTCGCCGGCGCCTGACGAGGGCCGCCGGCTCCCCTACGCGGGGTCCGTCGGCGCGAGCTGCGCGGCGAGGTCGCGCGCGGCCCGCTGTGGCAGCCCGGTGAGACGCAGGCGGCCGCGGCCGGTCGAGACGGTCAGGGTCGCGATGTTGAAGAGGGACTCCAGCGGCCCCTGCGAGGCCTGGGCGCCGGTGACGTCGGCCCGGGCGACGACACGTCGCGCAGACCGCAGCGTGCCGGTCTGGGTGTAGACGGCCTCGTCGCCGACCTCCCACCGGTGCCGGCGATAGCGCAGCTGCGGCACGACCGCGGCGTGCACCGCGGCGCCGACCGCGACGAGCAGGAGGGCGATCAGGCCCGGCCCGCGGCGGTCGGCGTCGAGGGAGATCCAGACGCTGACGGCCACGAAGGGCACCAGCCACCCCAGCGCCGCGACGAGCGCCCAGCGACCCTTGGCCAGCCGCGAGATGCGGTGCGCGGGCGGCGCGGAGCGGATCCGGGCGAGCGTCTGCTCGTCCAGGGGGCCGGAGCGACGTTGCGCGGGCTTCTTCGTGGTCTTCGCGGGCTTCGCCGGGGCCGCACCGGGCCACGAACCGCCCGGGTCGGTCGCGCGCCGCGCGCCGGGCCACGACGGCACGTCCGGCGCGACGGACTTGCGCCCGGCGGCGCCGGGCCACGACTCCGGCGGCCGCAGCTCCTCCAGCGGATCGGCGGTCAGCACACCGCCGCCCGCCTCCGGCGCGCGCGCCTCGCTGTGCCCCTGAGCGGCCGAGCTGTCCTGCGACGACATACGGTCAGGCTCGCATGCGACCCCCGGTCTCGCGCAGCGCTGTTGCACCTCAGAGCCGCTCGCCGCGCGCCGCGGGCGGGGCCGGGCAGGTGCGGGGCGGGCGGGCTCCGTGCGCGAGGGCGCCGCCGCGCCCCTCCCCCAGCACGTCACATCGCCGAGCCGTGCGGCCCCTTGACGAATTCCTTACTGGCAGTGTGATGCTCACCTGCCGTTCGCAAGGAATTCCAATGCGCACCCGACCGACCCTCGCCGCCGCCGCCGTGGGACTGATCGCCTTCTGCGGAGTCCTGACACCCCTCGCACCCGCTCGCGCGCAGGCCCTGCCGGGGCCGACCGAGCGCACGGTGTCGGATGGGAAGACGACCTTCACGCTCGTCACCAATCCGGCCGGCGGCGCGACGCTGAGCTACGTCAAGGGCGGACCCGTCCGCCTCCTGACGCAGCGGACCGCGACCGCCGAGCTCGCCTTCAAGGACATGAACGCCAACGGTCGCCTCGATGCCTGGGAGGACTGGCGCCGGCCGGTGAACGCGCGGGCGAAGGCGCTGGCGCAGGAGCTGACGATCCGCCAGATCGCCGGCCTCATGCTCTTCAGCGCCCATGAGCGCGCCTTCGACAAGGGCCTGACCGACGCCCAACGCACCTACCTCGGCAGCGATCATCTGCGCAACGTGCTCAACGCCGGAGCAAACGACGTCACCGCCAATGTCACGTGGACGAACCAGGCCCAGGCGTACGCCGAGTCGCGGGCCTCCACAGGCGAGCCGTACGTCCCGGTCAACATCTCCTCGGACCCGCGCTCGACCGCGGGCCGGGACGTCGCCTACAACGCCGAGGGCGACGACATCTCGCGCTGGCCCTCGAATCTCGGCCTCGCCGCGACGTTCTCCCGCGCGACGATGCTCGACTTCGCGAGCACCTCGTCGGCCGAATACCGCGCGATGGGCATCACGACGGCCCTGGGACCGCAGATCGACCTCGCGACCGAGCCGCGCTGGCTGCGGGTCGACGGGACCTTCGGGGAGAACGTGCGCCTGGCCTCGACGATGGCCAAGGCCTATGTCGAAGGCTCGCAGACGACGTACGACGCCCAGGGTCGCTCGCTCGGCTGGGGGCCGGACTCGATCAGCACGATGATCAAGCACTGGCCCGGTGACGGGCCGGGTGAGGCGGGTCGCGAATCGCATCTCAACGCCGGGAAGTACGCCGTGTATCCGGGCGGGAACGCCGCCGAGCACCTCATCCCCTTCCGGGCGGCGAAGGAGTCCCTCGCCGCGATGAGCTCGTACTCCATCGCGCTCAAGGG
>JAVTVZ010000054.1:0-2563 GCA_032229625.1 Dermatophilaceae bacterium
CGCTGCTGGAGGAGCTGCACGCCCTCGGCCACGCCCGGGCCGACGCCTGGCTGACCCGGCACGGCGCCGACCTCGGCGTGCGACCGACGCTGGAGCTGTCCGGCTATCTGGAGATCGACCTGTAGAGCGGACTCGCCCGTCGTCTCGTGTGGCCGGCGCGAGCCACGCCGTGCCTGCTGCCGGTCGACGCGTCGACCCTCGCTCGTCGCCGGCGCGTCGGGCACGGCCGGGTGAGCGGTGTGGGTCGGGACCGGGCCATCTGGTCGCGACCGGGCCATCTGGTCGCGACCGGGTCACCAGGTGTCGTAGGACGCCCGGGAGAGCCGCAGGCCGTGGCGGCCCTGGGTGCAGGTGACGCCGGAGTGACGGCTCGTGCAGGTCACGTCGACGACGGTCAGTGAGCGGCCGTAGGGCAGCGGCGGCACGGTGACGCCGGGGGTGTGCTGCACCTGCCACACCGTGGAGACGTCGCCGCGGCAGCTGAAGCCTTCCGGCGTCAGCGGCAGCCCCCACGAGAGGCCGCAGCTCGCGGGGCGTCGCGGCGGCTGCCAGTCGCGCTCGGTGATGTCGCACTCGACGCTCGTGCGGGAGACGACCTTGTCGCCCGAGGTGTCGGGCCACGCCGCCAGCGCGCACGTGATGTTGCCCGTCGGGGAGCGGAACGCCCACACGTCGCCCCAGCCGACCGCCGCCCGGTAGCGGTCCGGGGCGACCCGCTCGATCGGCGCGGCCGGGGCCTTCGGCGCGGGGGCCCGCACGGTGACCGTCACCGTCGGGACGGCCGCGGCCGCCGGGGTGCCGGTGGCCGCCGGGGGGCGTGGCGCCGCCGTCGTGGTGGTGGTGGTGGTGGGAGCGGGTGCGGCCGCTGTCGGCGGGACGGTCACGGTGACCGTCGGCGGACCCGGGGTGGCGGGCTGGGCGTCGGCGGGCTGGGCGTCGGCGGTCGCGGCCGCCGCGGGAGCGGCGGGGGGCGGCGCGGTCGCGGTCCCCGCCGAGCTGCACGCCGCCGTCAGCGCCACCGCCAGACCCAGCGCGGCCGAGCCCCCCACCGCCCGCAGACCGCCCCGCGAGAGACGGTCGAAGGGCCCGGGGCCACCCCGGTGAGTCTGCGCACCCATCTGGTCACCCCACACTTGTGTGTGCGCTCCCGGCTGGAGGGCACGTCTCCGTCGGACCGTCGCGAGCCGCCGCCCACGGGCTGCGGCCGCACGGATCGGCCACACTGTAGCGGCGCGCCGTGGCCGTGCGTAGGGGAACTCCCCGGGGTCCGCCCGCTCGCCCGCGTGCGCACGGCCGGGCTGGGCGGCCGGTCTGCGCGGCCCCTCAGCGCGGCGAGCCTGCGCGGCCGGTCAGGGCGGCGGCTCTGCGCGCCTCTCAGCGAGGCGAGCTGGCGCGGTCTCTCAGCGCGGCGACCTACGCGGCCTCTCAGCGCGGCGAGCTTGCGCGGCCCGTCGGCGCGGCCGGTCAGCCCGTCGGCAGCAGTGCCTCGGCGACGACGAGGTCCTGCCACGACATCCCGACGGTCTTGACGACGGTCGGCCGGTCGGTGTCGCGGGTGACGTCGCCGCGGGCGACCTCGCTCAGGGTGCGCAGGTCGTCGCGGGTCAGGTGACCCTCGGCGATGGCGAGGATGACGTCGCCGGCCTCGCGCAGGGCGGTGTCGACGTCTTCGACGACGACCAGCGAGCGCCGCAGGAGGGCCCCGTCGACTTCGCGGCGGTCCGGCTCGTGGGAGCCCACGGCGACGACGCAGGCGCCGTCGCGGACCCATTCCGCCCGCAGCACCGGCTCGGCCGCCGACGTCGCGCAGACGACGAGGTCGGCGGCCCGGACGGCCCGCTCGAGCGCGGCCTGGTCGGCGGCGTCGACGGTCTGCACGGTGAGGCCGAGCCCGCGCAGGTCTCGCGCGCAGGCATCCGCGCGCTCGGCGTCGCGGCCGACGAGGTGCACGCAGCCGACCTCGCGGACGGCCAGGATCGCCCGGGCGTGGCCGCGGGCCTGCGGCCCGGTGCCGATGACGACGACCTCGTCGAGGCGACCCGGGCCGGCCGCACCCTCCGCGCCGGGCGCGCCGGGCGCGCCGGGCGCGAGGGCGTCGATGGCGACGGCCGAGGTCGCGGGCGTGCGCACGTCGGTCAGTGCGACGCCGTCGATGAGCGCGCGAGGGGTCAGCGACCGCGCATCGAGCAACACGTAGACGGCCTGGATGCGCGGCAGCCCACGGCTCGGGTTGCCCGGGGAGACCGAGGCGACCTTGACGCCGGCAGCGGTCGAGGTCGCCGACGGCATGACGAGCAGATGCCCCTGCCCTGCCGGCACGACCGCACGCGCAGGGTCGGCGGCCGGGTCGAATCCGCCGCGCAGCGCCTCGAGGAGGAGACGCCGAGCGCGGTCGGGACTGATCCGAGCGGCGACCTCGTCCGCTCCGATCCACACCGGCGCCGGGTCGGCGGGCGGCGTCTCAGGCATAGCGCATCATCGCCCGCAGGGCGGCGTCGCCATAGCCTGCGCCGAAGAGGATGGCGTGCACGAGCAGCGGCGCGAGCTGATACCAGGGCACGCG
>JAVTVZ010000055.1:0-3540 GCA_032229625.1 Dermatophilaceae bacterium
AGCCTGACCCCACGCTGCGAGCCCGCGCCGGTGCCGACACAATGGCGGCACCGGCGCGCGGTCACGACCTCGCGCCGCCGCCGAAAATCCCCGCCGAAGAAGTCGAGGTGTAGCGATGGGCCAAGAGGTCGCGCGCAACGAGTGGTCCAACGAGCAGCGGCGCCGCTACCGCGAGAAGGTCGTGCAGAATCTCGACGTCTTCGAGCGGATGCTCGTGACGAGCAGCTTCGACTCCGACGTGCCGATGACCGGGATGGAGATCGAGCTCTACCTCGTCGACGACGAGCTCGCGCCGAGCTACAACAACGCCAAGGTGCTCGCCGCGATCGACAACTCGGCCTTCCAGACCGAGCTCGCCCAGTTCAACATCGAGTGCAACGTCGACCCGCGGGTGCTCGGCGGCGAGGCCCTGCGCGTCCTGGAGGCCGACGTCCGCGGCGCCCTGGACGGGGCACGGGCCCGCGCGCGCACGGCCGGCTCCGACATCGTCGCCGTCGGGATCCTGCCGACCGTCACCCCCGAGCACTTCGAATCCTCGGAGTGGATGAGCAGCAACCGGCGCTACCTCGCGCTCAACGACGCGATGATGGCCGCGCGCGGCGAGGACATGCTCATCGACATCCAGGGCCCGACGGGGGAGCGCCTCGCCCTGTATGCCGGATCCATCGCCCCGGAGTCGGCCTGCACCTCGGTGCAGCTGCACCTGCAGGTGGCCCCCGGGGATTTCGCCGCCTACTGGAACGCCGCGCAGGCGATCGCCGGCCCGCAGCTCGCGCTCGCGGCGAATTCACCGTTCTTCTGCGGCAAGGCCCTCTGGCACGAGACCCGCATCCCGCTCTTCACCCAGGCCGCCGACACCCGCTCGATCCAACTCGCCAACCAGGGCGTGCGGCCGCGCGTCACGTTCGGCGACCGCTGGATCACCTCGATCTTCGACCTCTTCGAGGACAACGTGCGCTACTACCCGGCACTGCTGCCCGAGCTCACCGAGGAGGACCCGGTCGCCGTGCTCGAGGGCGGGCAGCCGCCGGAGCTCGGGGAGCTCAAGCTGCACAACGGCACGATCTACCGGTGGAACCGGCCCATCTACGACACCCACGGCGGGCGCCCGCACCTGCGGGTGGAGAACAGGGTGCTGCCCGCCGGCCCGACCGTCGCCGACACCATGGCCAACGCGGCCTTCTACTACGGGGCGCTGCACTCCTTCGCCACCGACGACCGGCCGGTCTGGACCCAGATGAGCTTCTCGGCGGCCGAGACCAACTTCCGCCACGGCGCGCGGGACGGCATGCACGCCCGGTTGTACTGGCCCGGCTTCAACGCGGTCAGCCCCGAGGAGCTCGTGCTGCGCCACCTGCTGCCCGCGGCCGCCGAAGGGCTCGCGGCCCTCGGGGTCAGCGGCGAGGTCGTCGACCACTACCTGGGCATCATCGAGGACCGGGCCCTGAGTCGGCAGAACGGCGCGACGTGGCAGATCGAGGCCGTGCGCCTGCTGGAGGACCGGGGCCACGACCGAGCACAGGCGCTGCACGGCATGCTCGATGCGTATATCGAGCGCATGCACTCCAATGAGCCGGTGCACACCTGGACCTCGCCCGGAGAGTGACCTCGGCGCAGGATCGGGCGGCCGCGAGGGCGGATCACACGCCCCGCCCTTCGGTAATGTGACCAGCGAATCCCAACGAGCATCGGAGCTGATCGCATGTCTGTTCGTCGTGTCGCCCTGCTGACGGCGGGTGGCTACGCGCCGTGCCTGTCCTCGGCCGTCGGAGGCCTCATCGAGCGCTACACCCAGCTCGCGCCGGAGGTCGAGATCATCGCCTACAAGCACGGCTACCAGGGGCTCCTCACCGGCGATTACGTCACCGTCACGGACGCCGTGCGCGAGAAGGCCGGGCTGCTGCACCAGTACGGCGGATCGCCGATCGGCAACTCGCGCGTCAAGCTGACGAACACCAAGGACCTCGTCAAGCGCGGCCTCGTCGCCGAGGGCGTCGACCCGCTGAAGTTCGCGGCCGAGCGGATCACCGCCGACGGCGTCGACGTGCTGCACACCATCGGCGGCGACGACACCAACACGACGGCCGCCGACCTCGCCAAGCACGTCGAGGAGACCGGCCACCCCCTCGTCGTCGTCGGCCTGCCCAAGACGATCGACAACGACATCGTGCCGATCCGCCAGTCCCTCGGCGCCGACACCGCCGCCGAGCAGGGCGCCCGCTTCGCCGCCAACGTGCTCGCCGAGCACAACTCCGGCGCGCGCATGCTCATCGTCCACGAGGTCATGGGCCGCAACTGCGGCTGGCTGACCGCCGCGACCGCGAAGAAGTATCGCGAGTGGCTCGACACGCGCGAGTGGCTGCCCGAGATCGGCCTCTCCCGCGAGGCGTGGGACGTGCACGGCGTGTATGTGCCCGAGGCCGTCCTCGACGTCGAGGCCGAGGCGGAGCGGCTGCGGGGCGTCATGGACGAGCTCGGCTGCGTGTCGCTCTTCGTCTCCGAGGGCGCCGGCGTGCCCGAGATCGTCGCCGCGATGGAGGCGGCCGGCGAGGAGGTGCCGCGCGACGCGTTCGGCCACGTGCGGCTCAACGACATCAACCCCGGCGCGTGGTTCGCCAAGCAGTTCGCCGACCGGATCGGCGCGGAGAAGGTCAACGTGCAGAAGTCGGGTTACTTCGCGCGGTCGGCCGCAGCCAACGCCTACGACCTCGACCTCATCAAGTCGATGACCGACCTCGCCGTCGACAGCGCGCTGGGCGGCACCCCCGGCGTCATCGGCAACGACGAGGAGCGCGGCGACGAGCTGCGCGCCATCGAGTTCGAGCGCATCGCCGGGCACAAGCCCTTCGACATCACCCAGCAGTGGTACAAGGACCTGCTCGCCGACATCGGTCAGGCCGAGCCCGTGGCCGCCGAGGGCCACTGAGCCGGCACTGAGCCGGCACTGAGCCGGCGCTGATCCGATACCGACCGGCCGCCGGCCCCGATCGATCCCGGGGACGGCGCCGATCCAGGGATCGGGCAGCCCCTGTTCAGGCCGCGCGCAGCGGTCGTCCAGATCGCCGAGAGCCCCGCACCTCCACGTGCGGGGCTCTCGGCGATTTCGCGCTCTCACAAGCGGATTCGCGCCGCGGGCGACGTGATCGAGCGGGGCCGCAATCGGAGCGTTCCGCTCAGGTGCCCGCCCGAGAGGCCGATGTGGGCCCACGAGTGTCCGTCGGCGCCTGGCGCCGAGGATGCGCCGCTGCAACCCGGCCGGTGCGTCCGGACACCTCGGGGGGCCGGCGCATGCGGATGACAGCGTGCGCGACATCGCCTACAGGGAGTTGCAAACAACCGTGCGGATCCGCCATCTGTCCGGCGTCGTCGCCACGCTCGTGGTCACGCCGGCTCTGATCGTCCTGCCCGTCACGTCTGTGCCCGCCACGGCCGAAGGTGCGCCCGTGCCCACCAGCGAGCGCCGCGTCGACCTCCTGGACCCCGCGTCACCGCAGGTCGGTGACGCCGACGTCGCCAGCAGCGCCGACGTCGCCCTCGCCC
>JAVTVZ010000055.1:3640-11687 GCA_032229625.1 Dermatophilaceae bacterium
TCACCGCAGGTCGGTGACGCCGACGTCGCCAGCAGCGCCGACGTCGCCCTCGCCCAGCGCCAGGTCGCCAAGGCCACCGAGAAGGCCGAGGCCACCAAGAACGCCGAGGCCACCAAGAAGACCGGTACTTCCGGTGCCGCGCCGGGCGCCACCGCCACGAGCGGCGGGTCGCTCGCCGCGGCGCGCTCCGCGATGAGTGCTGCCACCGCCACCACGCCCGCCACGCCCGCCATCCCGGGGGCGGCGGCGCCCTCGCAGAGCGCGGCGCCGGTGGTCCTGGAGGCCTCCGCCCCGCAGGACGTCACCAGCGACGTCGTCGTCGCGGGCCTGACCTACGGCACGGCCCCCGCCGCCGGCACGGTCGTGCAATACCGCACCCGGGCGGCCGGTGAGCGCGGCGCCTGGGAGGACTGGCAGGGCATCGACTCCGACGTGGTGCGCGCGCAGACCCCGCAGGCCGGCGACGGCACCCCGACCGACGCCCTCGGCGGGTCGGACCCGATCATCCTCACCGGCGTCTCCGCCGTGCAGGTCCGGGTCCTGGGCCCCGCCGGCGGCACCGCCCCGCAGGCCCGGCTCGCCCTCATCGACCCGGGCGCCGCCGCCTCGGACGAGGGCATCGGCGTCGCCGTGCCGGGCGCCGCCAACGCCGCGGTGTCGATGCCGCGCATCCACACCCGCCGCGAGTGGGGTGCCGACGAGTCCTGGCGCAAGCAGCCGCCGTCCTACACGACCGTGCGCGGCGTCATCGTGCACCACACCGCGGGCACCAACAACTACTCGCAGTCGCAGGTCCCGGCGATCATGCGCGGCATCTACGCCTTCCACACCAAGGACCGCGGCTGGAACGACATCGCCTACAACGTGCTCGTCGACAAGTGGGGCCGCATGTGGGAGGGCCGCGCCGGTGGCCTGTCCCGCGGCGTCATGGGCGCGCACGCGTCGGGATGGAACAACGAGACGATGGGCGTCTCCGTGCTCGGCGACTACAACAAGGTCGCGGTGCCGACCGCCGCCGTGAATTCCGTCGCCCGCGTCATCGCCTGGAAGGCCGGAGTCCACGGTTTCAAGCCCGCGGGCAGCGGCCGGATCTACGGGCGCTGGGCGCCGATCGTCCAGGGGCATCGCGACGTCGGCAACACCAGCTGCCCCGGCACGTCCCTTTACAGCAAGCTGCCGGCGATCCGGCGCCAGGCGGCCTCGCTGGCCGGCAGCGGCGGGGGCTCGACCCCCGAGCCGTCTGAGCCGTCGGAGCCGAGCCCTGTGACGACGGCCCCGGCGACGCTGCGCGGCAACGACGTCCTCATGCGCAGCAGCACCAACGCGCTTCTGCGCTCCAGCCCGATCGGCACGACCGGGCTGACCTTCGCGAGCCGCGTCTCCGGGCGCGACTGGTCCGCCTACGACGCGGTGCTCGCCGCGGGCGACTGGACCGGTGACCGGCGCGGCGACGTGCTCGCGCGGCACGCGACGACCAAGGAGATGCACCTCTTCGCCGGCACCGCCGACGGTGGGGTCGGCCAGCCGCGCAACCTCGGCAACGGCTGGGGCGGCATGAGCCGGCTCTCCAGCGGCGCCGACCTGACCGGCGACGGCTGGGCCGACCTGCTGGCGGTCGTCGCCCGGACCGGTGAGCTGTGGGTCTATGAGGGCAACGGCAAGGGCGGCTACTCCAAGCGGCGCTCCTACGGCACGGGCTGGGGCACGATGGCCGACGTCGTCTCGCTCGGCGACTGGGACGGTGACCGCAAGGGCGACATCCTCGGCGTCACCCGCGACGGCACGGGATACGTCTACCCGGGCAACGGCAAGGGCGGCTTCCGCGGCGGGCGCGTGCGCCTGCACCACGACTTCGGGCAGTGGGCCACGCTCGCGGGGCTGCCGGGGACTCCGGCGCTCTTCGCCGTGGACACCGCGGGCAACGGGTGGATGATCCGCCGCTTCGGCACGAGCACCGTGCGCGCCGCGAAGGTCGCGCCGAACTTCCGCGGACTGCTCGTCTACGGCGGCTGAGGCCGCGACGGCCACGAGAGCGCCCGTTCACTCCCTGAACCTCGGGGGCCGATCCGGCGCACCCGAGGGGACAATTCGAGGGTGTCTGCTCCACCTCCTGCCACCGCGCCGCTCAAGGACTCGGGCCGCCGCGATCTCAGCGCCTTCGCGTGGCTGTCGATCGCCGCGGCGATCCTGACGATCTCCCTGAAGACCGGGGCCTGGGTCATCACCGGCTCCGTCGGGCTGCTCTCCGACGCCGCGGAGTCCGTCGTCAATCTCGTCGCCGCCGTCGTCGCGCTCATCGCCCTGAAGGTCGCGGCACGCCCGGCCGACAAGTCTCACCACTTCGGGCACAGCAAGGCGGAGTATTTCTCCGCCGCCATCGAGGGCGTGATGATCTTCATCGCCGCCGTCTTCATCATCGTCACCTCGGTCGAGCGACTCATCCGCCCCGCGCCCCTGGAGAACGTCGGGATCGGCCTGGTCATCTCGGTCGTCGCGTCGGTCGTCAACGGCGCCGTCGCGTGGGTCCTGCTGCGCGCCGGACGACGGCACCGCTCCGCGACGCTGACCGCCGACGGCAAACACCTGCTGACCGACGTGTGGACCTCGGTCGGCATCGTCGTCGGGGTCGGGCTCGTCGCGCTGACCGGATGGGAGCGGCTCGACCCGATCGTCGCCTTCGTCGTCGGCGTCAACATCATCCTCACCGGCTGGAAGCTACTCGCCGAATCCGTCGCCGGGCTCATGGACGTCTCCTGGTCCAAGCAGGACAACGCCGAACTCGCCCAGATCGTCAAGCGATTCCTCACCGAGGACGTCTCGGTGCACGCGCTGCGCACCCGCGAGGCCGGGCACGCGCGCTACGTCGAGATGCACCTGCTCGTGCCCGGGCGGTGGACAGTCCTGGAGGGCCACGACATCGCCGAGGACATCGAGGACGCGATCGTCGAGCGCTTCGAGGGGTGCTCGGTGACGATCCACCTCGAGCCGCGCGAGGATCCGCGCGCCTACGGCGACTACGAGCACGAGGTGACGATCCCGACGGATTGAGCCGCCGGACCGAGTCGTCGGGAGCTAGCCGTCGGGAGTGAGCCGTCGGGACCGAGCCGTCGGGAGGAGGGGCTCAGCTCGCCGGCGCGGCGGGGGTCGGCGCCGACCCCATGTGGGTCGACAGCACGTCGGCGACCTCGTGGACCCACGGGGTGCGGATCATCGTGTAGTGGTCACCGGTCACCTCGACGGTGCGCCACCGGCCACTGAGGTAGGGGCCCCACGGCGCCCGCTGCTCCTTCTCCGGCGACTGCGCGAGGAAGACGAGCGTGTCCCCGTCCCACGGGCGGCCGCGATACCGGCCGGCGAGCTTCTTGGACTGGTCGAACAGCCGGCCGTGGCCACTGCCGCCGGGGGTGTTGCGCAGCGTCGTGTAATGCAGACCGGCGAGCCGCTTCATCCGCCCGAGGACGCCGACGTGATCGGGCTCGGGGTGGGCGGCCGGGTCGGGCGGGAAGGAGTCGAGGATCGCCAGGAGCGCGACCTCCTCGCCGAGCGCCTTGAACTGGTGGGCCATCTCGAAGGCGATGATGCCGCCGAAGGAGTGCCCCGCGAGGTAGTAGGGCCCGTGCGGCTGGATGGTGCGGATGCGGGCCACGTGCGCGCGGGCCATCGCCTCGACGGAGCGCTCGGGCCAGCCGCGGCTCTCGATGACGGGGGACTGCAGCGCGTAGGCCGGCCGGTCCGGCCCGAGGCGACGCGAGAGCCCCACGAAGGCGATGCCGAGGCCGCCGGCGCCCGCGACGACGAAGAGCGGCTCGGCGGAGCCGGACTCCTGCAGCGGCACGAGCGCGCCGTTGGGCGCGGCGTCACCGTCGGCGAGCCGGACCGCGAAGTCGCGCAGCACCGGCGCCTGCGCGAGCAGCCCGGTGTGGACCCGCTCGGCGGGGATGTTGAGCTCCTCGCTGATGCGGGTCATGAGTTCCTCGGTGGCCAGCGAGTCGCCGCCGAGCGCGAAGAAGTCGTCGTCGTGGCCGACGTGGTCGACGTCCAAGACCTTGGCCCAGATCATCGCGACGAGCTGCTCGAAGTGCGACATCGAGCCGTCCTCCTCGACCCGCGCCGCGGCCGGCGGCTCGGGCAGGGCGGCGCGGTCGATCTTGCCGCGCTCGCTGCGCGGCAGGGCGTCGAGGAAGACCATGCCCTCCGGCACCATGTGCGAGGGCAGCGCGCGCCGCAGCGCCGCGCGGATCGCGCCGGCCTCGACGCCGCGGTCGGCGACGATGTAGGCGATGAGCCGGGTGCCGCCGGTCGCGCGGGGGACACCGACGACGACGGCCTCGCGCACGTGCGGCAGCGCGAAGAGCGCCGCGTCGACCTCGCCCGGATCGACGAGATAACCACGCACCTTGACGCTGTGGTCGGCGCGGCCGACGATCTGCATCGACCCGTCGGGCAGGAAGCGCCCCAGGTCGCTCGTGCGGTAGGTGAACGTGCCGTCGCCGTTGTCGCGGAACGAGCGCTGCGTCTCCTCGGGCATCTCGTAGTAACCCAGCGCCACCCGGGGCGCGGTCACGGTGATGCGGCCGGTGGCGCCCGGCTCGACCGACAACTCGATACCGCCGCCGGAGGTCGTCGCGACGAGATCGATGACGGTGCGCCCGACGCCGCGGCCCACGGGCAGCGGCCCGTCGAGGGCCGCGACGTCGCGGCCGACGACATACTCGCTGATGAGGCCGGTCTCGGAGGAGCCGTAACGGTTGCGCAGCACGCACCCGGCCGGCAGCAGCGGGCGCAGCGCCTCGACGTCACGCCCGTAGGCGGTCTCGCCGGCGATCGTCACCGACGTCAGGCTCGCCAGGTGGGCCGGGTCGGGCCCGGAGGCGCACAGGGCTCGCAGGATCGCCGGGCTGGTGATCATGACGGTGCAGCCGTGCTCGCCGATGAAGGCCGGCAGCCCGGCGATGCCGCGGCTGCGCGAGTCGTAGAGCCGCATGCGCGCTCCGACGACCAGACCGTGGATCGTCGTCGTCAGCCCGGCGTGGAAGGCGATCGGCAGGGTGTGCGCGATGACGCCGTGGGAGTCGTAGCACCCCGTGGCGATCGAGCTGTTCCACGCGTCACGCATGAGCAGGACGTGGTCGTTGGCGACCGGCTTGGGGGTGCCCGTGGAGCCGGACGTGAAGGCCAGCGCGGCGATCGCCGTCGGCTCCGGCGGGTCCTGCCACAGCAGCTGCGTCGGCGCGTCGTCGTCGTCTCGCGCGGCGTCGCGCGCGGCGTCGCGCAGCGGCACGACGACGCGGTCGGCGAGGTCGGCCGCCAGGGTCTCGTGGGCGGCGTCGGTGACGACCAGGCTCAGGGCGGCGCGCTCGACGAGCGTGCGCAGCCGCGGCGCGGGGGAGCGGGGGTCGAGCACGAGCACCGGGTGCCCCGAGGCCAGGACGCCCAGCAGCGCGGCGACCGCACCGACGTCGTGGCCGGCGAGCATGCCGACGGGCTGGCCGGCGGGCAGGTCGGCGCCGCGGACGGCCGCGAGCACCCGCGCAGCGCGCGCGGCGAGCTGGGCGTAGCTGAGCTCCTCGTGCTCGTCGGTGACGGCGAGCCGGTCGGGCATCGCGGTGACCACGGTGCGGAACCGGTCGACGATACCGGCGGACAGCTCGTCCTCGGTGAGCTCGGCGACGCCCACGCCCGAGCCGCCGTCGGCGGTGGGCGCGGCGCTGGAAGACACAGTCATGTGCGGGATCCCCTATTCCCTCTGTCAGTCTCGCGGGTGCGCGAACGGTCGGGCGACGCCCGAGCACTCCGGCACCTCTCCCTGGCGCGAACTGCCCGGCGCCGACCCGGCGTCCTGTCGCGGTCGCCGTCCTGTCCGGTCTGTCGCATGCCCGTCCGACGCCGGTCCGGTCACCCTCGGGTCACCGGTCCGTCACCGCCACCACACCGAGGCGCACCTTAGGTCAGGCTAACGACCGCGTCTGCGCGTGTGGGCACTTCCCGGCCACCGCTTGTCAGCATGCTGATCGGCACGACAGCACCGGAGTCTGACCCTGCGCCGGCATCTGTTGCGAGATCCCGCGCCGCACAACGGTTTTGAGGCACCGGCCCGCGGGCTGGACCCCGCGACTGCGCGGGGCGCTCTCGAATCTTGTCGGTGCCGCCGTCTACGTTGGGGGCCATGGACTTCCTCCGTGACCTCGCTGCCGCGCTGCCGATCGACGAGAAGTATCTGCGCAAGGTGCCGATCCCTGGGCTCGTCGGCCGCGTCCTGCTCGAGATCGACCTGGGCCGCGGCGCGTCGGAGGGAGCCCCGGTGAGCCCGGTGGAGGCGCTGCGGGCCCGCAACACCCCCCAGCTCAAGGCGATCGTCGACGGGCTGCGCCGGGGCGCGCAGGACGACAAGGTCGCCGGGCTCGTCGTCCACGCCGCGACAGGGGTCACGATGCCCCAGGCGCAGGAGCTGCACGCGGCGATCGCGGCCTTCCGCGCCGGCGGCAAGCCGACCCTGGCCTGGAGCGAGGCCTACGGCGAGGTGGCCCACGGCACGACCGGATACCTCGTCGCGGCGGCCTGCGAGGAGGTCTGGCTGCAGCCCTCCGGCGATGTCAACCTCACCGGCGCGGTGCTCGGCGGGCTCTTCCTGCGCGGGGCCCTGGACAAGCTCCACGTGCAGCCGCAGTTCCTCAAGCGGCACGAATACAAGTCGGCCGCCGAGATGTTCATGGACACGCAGATGAGCCCGGCCAACCGCGAGATGCTCCAGGCCGTCACGGGCTCCGTCAACGCCCACGTGGTCGAGGCCATCGCGGCCGCGCGCGGACTGACCGGCGAGCAGGTCGAGGCGGCGATGACGACCCGGCTGTCCGCCACGGCGGCGCGCGACGCGGGCCTGGTCGACGGCATCGGCTACCGCGACGAGGCCATGGCCCGGCTGCGCGCGCGGGTCGGCGGCACGACCGAGGACACGCCGCTGCGGTATGTCGAGCGCTACGCCAAGACGCCGACCGCGGCCTCGGTCAAGCGGCACCGCCCGGTCGTCGCCGTCGTGCAGGCCCAGGGGGCGATCCACCTCGGGCGCTCGGGCGGCCAGCAGCCCATGGGCGGGCACACGATCGGCGCCGACACCCTCGGCGCGTCCCTGCGCTCGGTGGCCCAGGACAAGGACGTGCGGGCCGTCGTGCTGCGCATCGACTCCCCGGGCGGCTCCTACGTCGCCTCCGACGCGATCCGCCGCGAGGTGCTGCGGCTGCGCGAGTCCGGCCGGCCGGTCATCGCCTCGATGGCCGACGTCGCGGCCTCCGGGGGCTACTTCATCGCGATGCCGTGCGAGCGGATCGTCGCCGACGCCGCGACCCTGACGGGGTCGATCGGTGTGCTCTCGGGCAAGCTCGTCACCGCGGCGGCGTGGGAGCGCCTCGGGGTGCGGCGCCAGAGCGTGGCCGAGCACACCCGCGACGAGATGTACTCCCCGCTGCGCCCCTTCGGCCCGGAGGAGATCGCGCAGCTCGACGAGTGGCTCGACGAGGTCTACGCCGACTTCGCCGCCAAGGCCGCCGCCGACCGCGGTCTGCCTCTGGACGTGCTCGAGCCGCTCGCTCGCGGTCGGGTCTGGTCCGGGGCCGACGCGGCCCAGCGGGGGCTCGTCGACGAGCTCGGCGGCCTCGACGAGGCCATCGGTCTCGCCTGCGCCGCCGCCGGCATCGACCGGGCCGACGCGCTCGCGCGAGTGTCGCCCAAGCTCGGCCCCTTCGACCGGCTCCTGCCCACGGACAGCTCGGACGCGCCCGTCGGGGCCTCGCTCGGCGAGGGCCTGGGCCTCTTCGACGCGGCCGTCGCCGCGCTCGGCCTCGGCGCCCGGGGCGTCCTGACCATGCCCGACGTGCGGCTGCGCTAGCGGCAGCCGTCGCGGGCGGCGCCGGGAGCGTCGGCGCGGCCGTCGTCGAGGGCGTAGGGGAGGACGTCGAGGGCGTAGGGGAGGACTACGAGTCGTCCTCGACGAACTCTTCGATCTCGTAGTCCCGCTCGAGGTGGATGGCGGACTCCTCGGCCGGCCCGCCGA
>JAVTVZ010000055.1:11787-14060 GCA_032229625.1 Dermatophilaceae bacterium
TCGATCTCGTAGTCCCGCTCGAGGTGGATGGCGGACTCCTCGGCCGGCCCGCCGAAGGGGGCCGGCCCGCGCTGGGCGGTCATGCCGTCGCCGAGGAAGTCGTCGTCGCTGTCGATCGCGTCGGGGTCCTCGCCGCCGAGCCGCTCGCGCTGCTCGGCCTCGAAGCCGCTCTCGTCGTCCGGGGCGCCATAGGCGGAGTCCGGGTCCGGCTCCTCCTGGGCGATCCGCTCGTCGATCGTCTCCTCCTCGTCGTCGTCCCCGGACATGAGGGACTCGGAGGCGCGGGGCCTCATGTCCGGCGGCGTCATCGGCAGGTCGTCGCCCTCGTCGGAGCTGATGCGCACGTCGCGCTCGGCGTCGCTGGTGCCGGCGTCGAGGTCGTCGATGCCCTCGTAGGCGCGGTCGTCGTTGGTCTCGCTCATGGGCCCCACCCTATGAGCCGCTCCGCCCGCGCACGGCGCCGGCAGCCGGACCGGCCGTGTCGTCCGTGCCCCGACCTGGCCGCTGCCCGTGCCGTCGCCCTTGCCACCGCCCTTGCCACCAGCGCGGGCCATGCCGTAGGACGAGCACGTGAGCACACCCTCGACCCCCGTCCCCGCCGCGCCCGGGGCACCCGGCGCACCCGACCCGGCGCTGCGCCCGGCGATCGTCGTCCTCGCCGACGCGCACCGCGAGCAGATCGTCGCCGAGCTGCGCGCCCGCTACGAGCGCGACTACGACCTGCTCGTCGCGGAGTCGATGGCCCAGGGCAAGGAGCTGCTCAAGGGGCTGCTGCAGCAGTGGCACCCGGTCGCGATGATCGTCTGTGAGTACTACACGCAGACCCACACGGCGCTGCAGGTCTTCGGCTGGTTGGCGCCGGTGCTGACGACGGCCCGACGGGTCGTCATGCTGCCCTCGGAGCAGTTCCGCGAGGCGGTCGGGTCGCTGCGGGAGGCGACGTCGGACGGGCTCATCGACGCCTACCTGACGATCCCGCGGGGCCCACGCGACGAGGAGTTCCACGCCGCGATCGTCGATCTGCTCTCGGACTGGACGTGGTCGTCGGGGTCGGTGGCCGTCGACTTCGCCTACGTCGCGGTCGACCGGCCGAGCTCCGAGGCCGCCCGGATCCGCGACTTCCTCGACCGCATGGGCGTGCCGACCCGCACGGTCTGGGCCGACAGCCCGACCGGGCTGGAGATGCGGCGCGACGCCGGGCCGGACCCCGTCTACCCGCTCGTGGCGACCCGAGGCGGCCCGGTGCTGTCCAACCCGTCGCTGGCGCAGCTGGGCCGCTTCATGTCCGGGGCCCAAGAGCCCATCGATCCCGAGACCGTCATCGACCTGCTCGTCGTCGGCGCCGGCCCGGCGGGTCTGGCGGCCTCGGTCTACGGCGCGTCGGAGGGGCTGACGACGGTCGTCGTCGAGGCCGAGGCGATCGGCGGGCAGGCCGGCACGAGCTCGATGATCCGCAACTACCTGGGCTTCCCGCGCGGCATCAGCGGCATGCGGCTGGCGCAGCGGGCCCGGATGCAGGCGCTGCGCTTCGGCGCCCGGTTCCTCGTCGGCTCCCCGGTCGAGCGTCTCGTGGCCGGCCGAGGGTCGGAGCCGTGGCACGAGGTGCACGTCGGGTCACTGACGCTGAAGGCCCGGGCCGTGCTCGTCGCGGCGGGCGTCACCTACCGCCGGCTCGGGGTGCCCGGGGTCGAGGAACTCGTCGGTCGCGGCGTCAACTACGGCGCGGCGACGAGCACGGCGCGCGAGATGAAGCGCAAGCGAGTCTTTGTGGTCGGCGGCGGCAACAGCGCCGGTCAGGCGGCGATGCACCTGTCGCGCTTCGCGCGGGAGGTGACAGTGCTGGTGCGCCGCGCCGACCTGAGCGCGACGATGTCCGACTACCTCATCCGCGAGATCGACGGCAGCTCGCGGGTCGGCGTGCGCGGCCGCGTCGCGGTCGTCGACGGCGGGGGCCAGGGGCGTCTGGAATGGCTCACCCTGCGCGACCTCGACACCGGTCACGAGGAGCGCGTCGCGGCCGACGGGCTGTATCTGCTGCTCGGCGCGTCACCGCGCTGCGACTGGCTGCCCGAGCAGGTGTGCCGCGACGACCACGGTTTCGTGCTCGCGGGGCGCGACGTGCCGGAGGACTTCTGGATCGACGGGCTGCCGCCGCAGTCGCTGAGCACCGCGGTGCCGGGCATCTTCGTCGCGGGCGACATCCGCGCCGGATCCATGAAGCGGGTCGCCGCGGCGACCGGCGAGGGGTCCAGCGCCGTGTCGCTCGTGCACGC
>JAVTVZ010000056.1:0-2554 GCA_032229625.1 Dermatophilaceae bacterium
TGTCAGAGCCATGGCGTCCATCTCCTCTGTCCTCATCGCGAACCGTGGCGAGATCGCCGTCCGAGTGGCCCGGGCCTGCGCCGATGCGGGGATCCGCTCGATCGCGGTATACGCGGAGCCGGACCGTGACGCGCTGCACGTCAAGATCGCCGACGAGGCCCACTCCTTGGGCGGTTCCACGCCCGCCGACAGCTATCTGGACCAGGACAAGCTGCTGGCCATCGCCGCGCAGACGGGTGCCGACGCGGTCCACCCGGGGTACGGCTTCCTCTCCGAGAACGCGCATTTCGCCCAGAAGGTGCTGGACGCCGGCCTGGTCTGGGTCGGCCCGCCGCCGGCGGCGATCGACAGCCTCGGCGACAAGGTCAAGGCGCGTCACATCGCGACGCGCGCCGACGCCCCGCTCGTGCCCGGCACGAAGGACCCGGTGCAGGACGCCGACGAGGTCGTCGCGTTCGCTCGGGAGCACGGGCTGCCGGTGGCGATCAAGGCGGCCTACGGCGGTGGCGGGCGCGGCTTGAAGGTCGCGCGCACGATCGAGGAGATCCCCGAGCTGTACGAGTCGGCGGTCCGCGAGGCGGTCGGCGCATTCGGTCGCGGTGAGTGCTTCGTCGAGCGATACCTCGACAACCCGCGGCACGTCGAGACCCAGTGCCTGGCGGACTCCCACGGACACGTCGTCGTCGTGTCGACGCGCGACTGCTCCTTGCAGCGGCGGCACCAGAAGCTGGTCGAGGAGGCGCCCGCGCCCTTCCTGTCGGACGAGCAGAACGCCGAGCTGGTCCGGGCGAGCAAGGCGATCATGGCCGAGGCCGGGTATGTCGGCGCCGGCACGTGCGAGTTCCTCGTCGCGGCCGACGGCACGATCAGCTTCCTCGAGGTCAACACGCGGCTGCAGGTCGAGCACCCGGTGAGCGAAGAGGTCACGGGCATCGACCTGGTCCGCGAGCAGTTCCGGATCGCGGCGGGCGAGGCGCTCGGTTATGACGACCCGACCCCGCGCGGGCACAGCATCGAGTTCCGCATCAACGGCGAGGACCCGGGCCGCGGCTTCCTGCCGGCGCCGGGCACGGTGCTGCGCTTCGAGCCGCCCTCGGGCCCGGGCGTGCGGCTGGACTCCGGCGTCGTCGCCGGCGACGTCATCTCCGGCGCCTTCGACTCGATGCTCGCCAAGCTCATCGTCACGGGCGCGGATCGCGCCCAGGCGGTCGAGCGGTCGCGGCGGGCCCTGGCGGAGTTCGTCGTCGAGGGGATGCCGACGGCCCTGAGCTTCCACCGCGTCGTCGTCGACGATCCGGCCTTCGCGCCGGCAGATCCCCAGGCGCCCTTCACGGTGCACACGCGCTGGATCGAGACGGACTTCGGCACGAAGATCGACCCCTACGACGGCCCGACCGCCGACGCGGCGGCGCCGCAGGAGCGGCAGCGGCTCGTCGTCGAGGTCGGCGGGCGTCGTCTGGAAGTCTCGCTGCCGGCCGACCTGGCGATCGGCGGCAACGGCGGTGGCGGCGGGAAGCGCAAGGCCCCGCGGCGCGCGGCGGCCGCGGCCCAGGGCCGGGGCGGCGCGACGACCGACGCGCTCACCGCCCCGATGCAGGGCACGATCGTCAAGATCGCCGTCGAGGAGGGCGCGACGGTCGCCGAGGGTGACCTCGTCGTCGTGCTCGAGGCGATGAAGATGGAGCAGCCCATCACCGCACACCGCAGCGGGACCATCACCCAGCTGTCCGCCAAGGTCGGCGAGACGGTGACGAGCGGCACGACGCTCGCGCTCATCATCGACCCGGTCGAGGGCAGCCTCGACGAGCCGAGCGAGCACGGCGCCGACGACTTCGAGAGCACCTTCGTCTCCGGAGGCGACTCGCTCTGAGCGCTGCACGCCCCCACTGAGACGAGCGATCCCCCCGGCGATGGACCTGCCGGGGGGATCGCTCGTCTCTACGGTGCCGGGGACTCTGCGGTGCCGGGACTCTGCGGTGCCGGGACTCTGCGGTGCCGGTGAGCGGAGCCGTCAGGCCTGCGGCGGCGCCTGCCCGCGGGGCGGGGCCGTGAGGTCGTCGACGGGCGTGGGCGTGTCGATCGGCGCGGGCTGCTCGACGGGCTCGGTCGTCACCGGCTCGGTGCCGGCCGGCGCCTGCTCGCCCTCGCGGTAGGCGTCGCGGGCCCGCCCGGGCACGCCGAGCGCCTTGTCGATGCCCTCGCGTCCCTGCTCGAGCTTGTCGGCGTACTTGCCTTTGGTGCGCTCGTTGAGGACGCTCTCGACCTTGTCGAGCCCGCCGCGCACCGCGTCGGGGTTGTCGCGCACCGCGCGCTTGGCCTTGGCGAAGAGTCCGGAGAGATCGACCATGGCGATGTCCTGTCTCGTGCGTAGGAGGTGTCCGTCGCTGGCACTGTCGCCTCGAGCCTACCGACCACGCCCCTCACGGCCCGCACCCGCTCACCGTCGCGATGACAGCTCACCCACGCGCCTGCCCCCGCACCCCAGCTGCGACTGCATCGCCGAGCCCCCGAACCGCGAGCCGCGAAGCGCGAGGGCGAAGCACGAGGGCGAAGC
>JAVTVZ010000057.1:0-1599 GCA_032229625.1 Dermatophilaceae bacterium
GGTGTCGCTCCGGAGCGACACGAGGTGGCCGGGACTGCCTACAGGTGTCCGGAAGCGCCCCGACGTGGGGGCGGGGCCGCGGGCGCGGCGCCGGGCTGGGACGCGGTGCCCCTGCTCGTATCCCGCGGGGTCCTGCCGCTGCTCGTTGCGTCAGTGGACGCCGGCTGCCGGGGCCGGCGCCGTCTGCGCCGCCTTTCGCACGCCGGCGCAACACGCCCGACAACCAGCAGAGGACGAACTCATCCACATGCTCCAGACCCCGTAGCCAAGGCACTACGCCATGTGATCCGACTCAGGGCGTGTGCGGCCGTCGGGAGCAGCCGTAGCGCGCGGCGCTCGTGTGCGCTCGACGCGGCCGCCGCCGGCGCGCATGATGGGTCGCATGTCGTCACTGCTCGCCACCGCCCGCCGCACCGCCGGGGCCGTGCGTTGGTACATGCGCGGGATCACCGGCGCGGACGCCTACGACCGGTATGTCGAGCACCTGCGCCGCACCCATCCGGACGCGCCGGTGCCGAGCGAGAAGGACTTCTGGCGCGAGAAGTACGACGAGATGGAGCGCAACCCCAAGACTCGCTGCTGCTGACAGGCGACACGCGGTGACCCGGTCGGATCGATCACCCGCGAAGTGATCTGCCCGGGAAGTGATCTGCCGGTGTCGTGGGGAGTGTCGCGGGGAGTCTCTCGGCTCGGGCAGGCGGGCTGCCCTACAGGTCGAGGTAGTGCTCGAGCCCGACGGTCAGGCCGGGGTGGTCGGCGACGCCGCGGACGCCGGCGAGGACGCCGGGCATGAAGCTGACGCGGTCGAAGGAGTCGTGGCGGATCGTCAGCTCCTCGCCCTCGGCGCCGAAGAGCACCTCCTGGTGCGCCACCAGGCCGCGCAGCCGCACGGCGTGCACACGCACCCCGTCGACGTCGGCGCCGCGGGCCCCGCCGGGGTCGTGGGTCGTCGCGTCGGGCACCGGGCCCAGGCCGGCCTCCTGGCGGGCTTGGGCGATGAGCAGCGCGGTGCGCGCGGCCGTCCCCGAGGGGGCGTCGACCTTGGCCGGGTGGTGCAGCTCGATGACCTCGACGGATTCGTAGAAGCGCGCGGCCTGCCGGGCGAAGCTCATCATGAGGATCGCGCCGATCGCGAAGTTCGGCGCGATGAGCACCCCCACCCCCGGCGCCTCGTGCAGCGCCTGCCGCAGCGTCGAGAGCTTGTCCTCGTCCCAGCCGGTGGTGCCGACGACGACGTGCACGCCGCGGCGCACGCAGTGCAGCACGTTGTCCAGCGAGGCGTCCGGCACGCTGAACTCGACGACGACCTGCGCGCCGCCGAGGTCGCCGAGGTCGTCGCCGGCGTCGAATCGCCCGACGAGCGCGGTGTCGTCGGCGTCCTCGACGGCCCGGCACACCGTCGCTCCCATGCGGCCTGCGGCCCCGATCACTGCTACTCCGATGCGTTCGCTCACGCCCGCCAGCCTAGTGGCGTCGACGGCGACGGCCCCGCCCGCGGACCTCTGGGTCCGCCGGCGGGGCCGCGGGACGAGCCGAGCGCGCCCGGCTCCGGGTGCCTCCTCAGTGGCGCCTCCTCAGTGGTGCAGCCTCAGTGGTGCA
>JAVTVZ010000057.1:1699-13976 GCA_032229625.1 Dermatophilaceae bacterium
CCTCAGTGGTGCAGCCTCAGTGGTGCATCGTCGGGCGGTCGGGGTCGATGTCGAGGTGGTCGGGCACGACGACGGGCCGCAGCCGGGCCCAGCCCATGAAGACGAGCCCGGCGGCGAGCAGCAGCAGCCCGATGATGAGGTTGGCGTTGATGTCGCCGGTCTTCTCCGGGGCCTGCCCGCCGGGGAAGAAGCTGTAGATCGCCAGGATCGCGCCGTAGATCGCGAGCAGCATCCCGATGAAGTTGCGGATGTCGAAGGCCCCGGCGGTGTGGGTGCCCTGGGGTGTGGTGGCCATGGTGAGCTCCGTTCGTCGGGTCTCTTAGAAGAGGACGTTGAGGACGATGACCATGGCCAGCGCGATGAGCGCCAGCGGCACGGTGCGCTGGTAGAAGGGCAGCGTCGCCTCGTGCGGGTCGATGAGGTCTTCCTTCGGGGTCTCCGAATAGACCAGGCCCTTGAGCTGGGCGGCCGGCTTGGGCTGCGTCACCATCGACACCGCGACGGACACGACGATGTCGACGACGAAGGCGGTCGAGGCGGCGACGAAGGCCAGGCCCTGGCCGGGCAGGACGAACCATTCGCCGAAGGTCGAGGCGCTCCACAGCGCGATCGCCGACACTGTGCCGGCGACGAGCCCGGCCCACCCGGCGGTCGGGGTCATCCGGCGCCAGAACATGCCGAGGATGAACGTCGCGAAGAGCGGGGCGTTGAAGAAGCCGAACAACGTCTGCAGGTAGTCCATGACGTTGCCGAAGTTGCCGGCGATGAGGGCCGTGAAGATCGCGATGACGGTCGCGCCGATCGTCGCGAGCCGGCCCATGCCCAGGTAGTACTCGTCCGGGCGGTCCTTGACGACATACGTCTGCCAGATGTCGAAGCTGAAGACGGTGTTGAACGCCGAGATGTTCGCCGCCATACCGGCCATGAAGGCCGCGAGCAGGCCGGCGATCGCGAGGCCGAGCAGGCCGTTGGGCAGCAGGTCGCGCATGAGCAGCAGCAGCGCGTCGTTGTACTTGACGTCGCCGGAGGCGCCGCCCGCCACGTTCGCGCCGCCCTTGATGGCGATGATCTCGCTGACCAGGACCGCGGCGATCATGCCGGGGACGATGGTGATGAAGGGGACGAACATCTTGGGGAAGGCGCCGATGATCGGGGTCTTGCGGGCGGCGGAGATCGAGTTGCTCGCCATCGCGCGCTGCACCTCGACGAAGTTCGTCGTCCAGTAGCCGAAGGACAGCACGAACCCGAGGCCGAAGACGATGCCGAAGACCGACCAGAAGGGGCTGTCGAAGCCGGACAGCGCCTGGCCGGGCCAGGAGTTCAACTGTTCGACGGCCGGCGGGACATCGGGGTGGCTCGCGGCGAAGTCGGTGATCTTGGCCTCGAGGCCGGACCAGCCGCCGACCCGGTGCAGGCCGATGATCGTCAGCGGCAGCAGCGACGCGACGATGATGAAGAACTGCAGCACCTCGTTGTAGATCGCCGCCGACAACCCACCGAGGGTGATGTAGGAGAGCACGATCGCCGCGGCGACGACGAGCGCCACCCACATCGGCCAGCCGAGCATCGCCTGCACGATCGCCGCCAGCAGATAGAGGTTGACGCCCGCGATGAGCAGCTGCGCGACGGCGAACGACAACGCGTTGACCAGGTGCGCCCCCGGCCCGAAGCGGCGGAGCATGAATTCGGGCACCGAGCGGACCTTGGAGCCGTAATAGAACGGCATCATGACGACGCCGAGGAAGAGCATCGCGGGGATCGCGCCGACCCAGAAGTAGTGGACGGTCGGGATGCCCAACTGGGCGCCGGTCGCCGACATGCCCATGATCTCGACGGCGCCGAGATTCGCCGAGATGAACGCCAGACCGGTCACCCACGCCGGCAGCGAGCGGCCGGAGAGGAAGAAGTCGATCGAGTCGGAGACCTGGCGTCGCGCCATGAGACCGATGCCCAGGACGAAGACGAAGTAGATGGCGACGAGGACGTAGTCGACCGCGTTCGCCTGGATGATGGTGTCCTGCGCGGCCACGACGGCCGGCGCGGTCACCGCGGATACAGCTGGCATATGTCCCCGCTACTCCCGCACCCCTCGGGGTGCGCGACATGGTGCTCGAATGCACGCGCGAGGAAGCCCCTGCGCCGTTGCGCCGCTCACCATACGCCGCGAAGCGCGCGAATCGGGTCGCATATCGCACACATTTCGGTGACGTCCGGCGCACGCCGGCACCGGGGGCACCGGGGGCACCGGGGGCACCGGGGGCACCGGCGGTCGCCGCGCCCGGCGCGCGCGGGCACGGTCGCGACCCTGGGCCGTAGGTCCCGTCCCGGGGCGGCTGCGGAACCTAGCCTGGCGCCAGGGCAATCCCCTGCGGCTCGCACCCGGGCCCAGCACCCTTTTTCGACAACGACGACGAATGAGGACCACATGGTCGACATCAGCGGCCCCAGGGTCGGCGCCCCCACCGACGTCACCGCGCTGCCGGATCTGGCGGCCTCCGCCGGACGCGTGGCCCCGGTGCGCAACCGCATGCCGGTCTATGTCGACCTGCTGCCCCCGTGCAACGCCGGATGCCCGGCCGGGGAGAACATCCAGGAGTGGCTGCGCCTCATCAAATCCGGTGAGCCGCAGGCGGCCTGGCGGCAGCTGACGGCCGACAACCCCTTCCCCGCGATCCACGGCCGGGTCTGCTACCACCCGTGCGAGACGGCGTGCAACCGCGTCGGGCTGGACTCGGCGATCTCGATCCACGGCGTCGAGCGGTATCTCGGTGACCTCGCGATCGAGGAGGGGTGGCGCTTCGAGAGCGCGCCGCGCCCCTCGGGTCGGCGGGTGCTCGTCGTCGGCGCCGGCCCCTCGGGGCTGTCCGCGGCCTACCATCTGGCGCGCATCGGGCACGACGTCGAGATCCGCGACTCCTCGCCGCTGCCGGGCGGCATGATGCGCTACGGCATCCCCGAATACCGGCTCCCCCGAGAGGTGCTCGACGCCGAGATCGGCCGGCTGATCGACCTGGGCGTGCGGATCGTCACCGACCACCCGGTGGCCGACGTGCTCACCGAGCAGGCCGAGGGGGGCTTCGACGCGGTCTTCATCGCCATCGGGGCGCACCTGAGCAAGCGGGTCGACATCCCGGCTCGCGACGCCGGCAAGGTCGTCGACGCGGTGAGCTTCCTGCGGGACGTCGCGGCCGGGTCGCGGCCGGTGCTGGGGCGGCGGGTCGCGGTCTACGGCGGCGGCAACACCGCGATGGACGCGGCGCGCGTGGCGCGGCGCCTCGGCGCGCAGGAGTCGATGATCGTCTACCGGCGCACCCGCGCGCAGATGCCCGCGCACGCCGAGGAGGCCGCCGACGCCGAGCGCGAGGGCATCACGATGAACTGGCTGCGCACGATCACCCAGGTCGACGACGACCTGACGGTCGAGATCATGGAGCTGGACGAGGCGGGCCGCCCGAAGGGCACGGGCCGCTTCGAGAAGCTCGAGGCCGACACGGTGATCCTGGCCCTGGGGCAGGAGGCCGACACCGCCTTCCTGCGCACGATCCCCGGGTTGCAGTTCGACGGCGACGTCGTGCAGGTCGACCCGCGCACGCTGATGACGGACGTGCCGGGCATCTTCGCCGGCGGCGACGCGGTGCCCAGCGAGCGCACCGTGACGATCGGCGTCGGGCACGGCAAGAAGGCCGCCCGCAGCATCGACGCGTGGCTGAACTCCGCGCCGCTGCCGACGCGCACCAAGCACCCGATCGTCGGTCTCGACGACCTGCACCTGTGGTATTTCGGCGACTACCGCCGCGGCAGCCAGCCCGAGCTGTCCCCCGCCGAGCGGGTCGCCGACTTCGAGGAGGTCGTCGGCGGGCTCGGCGCCGACGAGGCGCTGGTGGAGGCGGGCCGCTGCCTGTCCTGCGGCAACTGCATCGAGTGCGACGGCTGCCTGGGCTCGTGCCCGGAGGACGCGGTCATCAAGCTCGGCAAGGGCTACCGCTACAAGTACGACTACGCCAAGTGCACGGGGTGCGGCACCTGCTACGAGCAGTGCCCGGTGCACGCGATCGACATGGTCGTCGAGGGCCGCCCGGATCTGCCGCTGACCGGGCCGGCGGCCGTCGTCCCCGGCGCCGCCACCCCGAGCGCGACCGGCCTGTCCGGCCTGACCGGATCCCCCGCACGGACCGCCAACCAGCAGGAAGGCCAGCTGCGATGACCCGCACGATCCTCGACGGCAACGGCGCGGCGGCCTCGGTCGCCTACCGGCTCAACGAGCTGTGCAGCATCTATCCGATCACCCCGAGCAGCACGATGGCCGAGCTCGCCGACGAGTGGGCGGCGCACCGGGTGCCGAACATCTGGGGCGCCGTGCCGACCGTCATGGAGATGCAGTCCGAGGGCGGCGCCGCGGGCGCGATGCACGGGGCGCTGCAGGGCGGGGCGCTGAGCACGACGTTCACCGCCAGCCAGGGCCTGCTGCTGATGATCCCGAACATGTACAAGATCGCCGGCGAGCTGACGAGCACCGTCTTCCACGTCGCGGCCCGGTCGCTGGCCACGCAGGGTCTGTCGATCTTCGGGGATCACCAGGACGTCATGGCGGTGCGCCAGACCGGCTTCGCGCTGCTCGCGTCGGCGTCGGTGCAGGAGGCGCACGACCTCGCGGCCGTCGCCCAGCTCGCGAGCCTGCGCTCGCGGGTGCCCTTCCTGCACTTCTTCGACGGCTTCCGCACGAGCCACGAGCTCAACACCCTCGACCTGCTCTCGGACGACCAGCTGCGCGACTACGTGCCGACGGACCTCGTGCGCGCCCACCGCGCGCGGGCCCTCTCCCCCGAGCACCCGTTCATCCGCGGCACGGCGCAGAACCCGGACGTGCACTTCCAGGCCCGCGAGACGGCCAACCGCTTCTACACCGAGGTGCCGGGCATCGTCACCGAGGCGATGGGGCAGTTGGAGCAGCTGTGCGGGCGCGGCTACTCGATCGTCGACTACACCGGCGCGCCGGACGCCCAGCGCGTCATCGTCGTCATGGGCTCGGGCGCGCAGGTCGTCCAGGAGACGTGTCGCCACCTGGTCGAGCGTGGCGAGAAGGTCGGGATGGTGCAGCTGCGCCTGTATCGGCCGTTCCCCACGCAGGCCGTGCTCGCGGCGCTGCCGGCGACCGCGCGGCGCATCGCGGTGCTCGACCGCACGAAGGAGCCGGGGGCCGGCGGCGAGCCGCTCTTCCTCGACGTGTCCTCCGCGCTCGGTGAGGCGTATGCCCGCGGGCAGCGCGAGCGCGCGCCGATCGTCATCGGCGGGCGCTACGGCATCTCCAGCAAGGACTTCACGCCCGCGCAGGTCGCGGCGGTCTACGACGAGCTGGCGCTGGAGTCGCCGCGGCCGCGCTTCACCGTCGGCATCACCGACGACGTCACAGGCCTGTCGCTGCCCGTCGGGCAGGAGGTGCGCGTGCTGCCCGAGGGCACCGTCGGCGCCGTCTTCTACGGCCTGGGGTCCGACGGCACGGTCGGGGCGAACAAGAACACGATCAAGATCCTCGGCTCCCGCGAGGGCACCTACGCCCAGGGGTATTTCGTCTACGACTCCAAGAAGTCGGGGTCGCGCACGGTCTCGCACCTGCGGTTCGGGCCGAGCCCGCTGCTCGCGCCCTACCTCATCCGCACGGCCGACTTCATCGGCTGCCATCACGCATCGATCCTCGAGCGCGTCGACATCCTCGAATACGCCAAGCCGGGCACGACGCTGCTGGTCAACATGCCGCTGCCGCCCGAGGCGGTCTGGGACGCGCTGCCGCGCACGCTGCAGGAGCGGATCATCGAGCTGGGCATCACCCTGTATGCGATCGACGCCGGCGCGGTCGCGCGGGCCACGGGGCTGGGCAACCGGACCAACACGGTGCTGCAGACGTGCTTCTTCGCGATCTCCGGGGTCATGCCGCGCGAGGCGGCGATCGAGGCCGTCAAGGCGGCGATCACCAAGACGTATGCCCGCAAGAGCGCCGAGATCGTCGCGAAGAACCACACGGCGGTCGACCACTCGATCGCCCACCTGCACCGCATCGACGTGCCGGCCGCCGCGGAGTCGACCGTCGAGCTCATCCCGCCGGTCCCGGCCGACGCGCCGGACTTCGTGCGCGAGGTGACCGCGCCGATGCTCGCCGGCCGCGGCGACGACCTGCCGGTCAGCGCGTTGCCCGTCGACGGCACGTATCCCAGCGGCACCACCGCCTACGAGAAGCGCAACATCTCCCCGCTGATCGCGGTGTGGGACAAGGACGCGTGCATCCAGTGCGGCAACTGCGCGATGGTGTGCCCGCACGGCGTGATCCGCAGCAAGCGGTATCGCGGCAAGCACCTCGACGGCGCCCCCGACAGCTTCGACGTGGCGCCGCTGAACGCCGCCGGCATCCCCGGGGAGAACTACACGCTGCAGGTCTACGCCGAGGACTGCACCGGCTGTGGCCTGTGCGTCGAGGCGTGCCCGGTGCGCCCGCTGGGGCAGCCGAACCGGCGGGCCATCAACCTCGAGACCGTCGTGGAGCGCACGCAGCCGCGGCGCAACGTCGCCT
The DNA here is from genome assembly GCA_032229625.1 of Dermatophilaceae bacterium. Classification (GTDB taxonomy): domain Bacteria; phylum Actinomycetota; class Actinomycetes; order Actinomycetales; family Dermatophilaceae; genus Kineosphaera. The sequence continues at coordinate 8,262 of JAVTVZ010000057.1, forward strand.
TCTTCGAGACGATCCCGGTCAACACGCGCACGAAGGTCGACTTCGGCACGGTCCGCGGGATCCAGTATCTGGAGCCGCTGTTCGAGTTTTCCGGAGCCTGCTCGGGGTGCGGCGAGACGCCCTACGTCAAGCTGCTGACGCAGCTCTTCGGCGACCGGGCGATGGTCGCCAACGCCACCGGCTGCAGCTCGATCTACGGCGGCAACCTGCCGACGACCCCGTGGACGACGAACGCCGCCGGGCGCGGGCCGGCGTGGAGCAACAGCCTCTTCGAGGACAACGCCGAATTCGGCCTGGGGATGCGGCTGGCCGCCGACCTGCAGTCCGACCTGGCCCGCGAGCGGCTGCTGGGGCTGCGGCGCGAGCTCGACTCCGAGCTCGTCGACGCGATCCTGGACGCCCCGCAGACCCACGAGTCCGACGTGCTCGCCCAGCAGCGGCGCGTCGCGCAGCTGCGGGAGTCATTGCAGGGCCGCGACGGCCTCGCCTACGAGGACCTGCGCAGCGTGCTCGACCACCTCGTGCGGCGCAGCGTGTGGATCGTCGGCGGCGACGGCTGGGCCTACGACATCGGCTCCGGCGGCCTGGACCACGTGCTCGCGTCGGGCCGCGACGTCAACGTGCTCGTCATGGACACGGAGGTCTACAGCAACACCGGCGGCCAGTCGAGCAAGTCGACGCCGATGGGCGCGGTCGCGAAGTTCGCGGCGGCGGGCAAGACGACGAACAAGAAGGACCTGGCGCTGCAGGCCACCGCCTACGGGCACGTGTATGTCGCGCGGGTCGCGATGGGCGCGGATCCGCAGCAGACGTTGACGGCCTTCCGCGAGGCCGAGACCTATGACGGGCCGAGCCTGATCATCGCCTACAGCCACTGCATCGCCCACGGCATCGACATGCGCAAGGGGCTGGAGCAGCAGTACAAGGCGGTCAACAGCGGGCATTGGCCGTTGATGCGCTACAACCCGGTGATCCGTGAGCACGGCGGCAACCCGTTCCTGCTCGACAGCCCGCGGCCGCGGCTGACGCTGCGGGACTATCACGCCGGTGAGCTGCGCTTCCGGATGCTCGCGCAGGCCGACCCGGCGGAGGCCGAGCGGCTGCTGGAGCTCGCGCAGGCGCAGGTGAGCCGGCGCTGGTCCGAATACGAGAATCTCGCCGCCCGCGAGGCGGGCGAATTCGCCGCCGACGCACGAAGGGACTCCTGAGCATCATGGACCTGACCACCCGCTATCTCGGTCTGACGCTGCGCAATCCGATCGTCGCGTCCGCGGGGCCGCTGCAGCAGAATCTCGACGGGATCCGCGAGCTCGACCGGGGCGGCGTCGGCGCGATCGTGCTGTATTCGCTCTTCGAGGAGCAGCTGCGGCACGAGGCGGCTCGCGACACGATGCTCGACGAGCTGCACGCGGATTCCTTCGCGGAGTCGCTGTCGTATTTCCCGACGCCGCCGGCGGGCGGGACCGGGCTGAGCTATCGCTACCTCAACCTGCTGCAACGCGCGGTCGGCGCGGTCGACGTGCCGGTCATCGCGAGCCTCAACGGCTCGACGCTGGGTAGCTGGGCGGACTTCGCGCGGCAGATGCAGGACGCCGGGGCGTATGCGATCGAGCTGAACATCTATCTCGTGCCCGGTGACGTGAGCACCGACGGGCGTGACGTCGAGGAGCGGCACGTCGAGATCCTGCAGCGGGTCAAGCAGGCCGTGTCGATCCCGGTCGCGGTGAAGCTGTCGCCCTACCTGTCCTCGATCGGGCAGCTCGCCACTCGCCTGGACGCGGCGGGCGCCGACGGGCTCGTGCTCTTCAACCGCTTCCTGCAGCCGGAGGTCGACATCGAGGCTCTGACGACGACGTCGGGGGTCTATCTGTCGCACCCGGAGGAGGGGCGGCTGTCGCGCACGTGGATCGCCGCGCTGCGCGGCCGCGTCGACGCGAGCCTGGCCGGCACGTCGGGCGTCACGACGTGGGAGGACGTCGCGCGCTATCTGCTCGCCGGCGCCGACGTCGCGATGACCACGTCGGCCCTGCTGCGCCACGGCCCCGGCTACGCCCGCACCCTGCTCGACGGCCTCCAACTGTGGCTCACCCGCAAGGAATTCGCGTCCCTGTCCGCCGCCCGCGGCCTCCTCGCCGTGCCCACCGACGTCGACGTCACCGCCTACGAGCGCGCGGGCTACGTCTCCGCGCTGGAGAAGGCCAAGAACGTCTACGCCCGGCTCTGAGCCGCGTCGCCCTGATCCTCGTCAGCGCCGCTCGAGGATGTCAAGCGGATCAAGTCGCGTGGCCTTCCACGCGGGGAACAACGCGCCGACGAGCAGGATCGCCACGACGCCAAGAACGAGTTGGGGCAGGATCGAGGTGTCGAGCAACTGCAATTGCACGCTGAACGCCTGCATCCCGAAGGAGCTCACCAACGGTTGCCCGATCACCCCGATGACCCCCGCCAGGATCAGGCCCATGACAACGACGGCGGCCGCGTCCGCGACGACGAGAGTGGCGATGTCGACGGGCGTCGCGCCCACCGCGCGGGACAATCCGAAGAACCATGTCCGATCCCGGAGCATGATGAGTTGCGCCACCAGGATGCCCAGACCCCCGAGCAAGAGCACCCCCCAGGCGATGGCCCCGTAGACGATCTGGACGCCCTGGCTGGCAGCTCGCACGGCTTCTCCAGAATCGAGCCTGAACGCCGTGAACACATCTCGGGGATTGTATGCCATGCGCTGGATCTCGTCGGAGAACGAGGTGAGCAGGGCCCCTTGAAGCGCGTCCGTCATATCTCCTTGTCTGCCCGTGATGACAATGAACTCATATTGCTCGGGCGTCGCCTTGACCAGCTTCACCTGGGGGGCATAAGCCTCCTCGACGAACACCGTACTTGCTCCCCACAGGCGTTTCCCAACTTCGTCGGGAAAGTGGAGCGACGTGCCTGGCACGTCGAGCCCCGCGAGGCAGAATGCCACTCCGGCGGGGAGATTCTCACCGAAGGGCAGTCGTACCGGCCCGTAGTTGGCATCTCGAAGCACCGAGATGTTCGCCTCGCCCATCCCCGTGAACGGGGGACACATCGGTGTTTGCGCACCGAAGCTCTCGACCGCCCGCAGCGGCCGCGCGCTGAAGGGCTCGACAGCCCGTGCGACGCGGGCCGTCAGCTCGGAGCCGCTGAATCCGAGGTCGCGCATGAAGCTCACCCGGTATGTGCCGGCCGCGCCGGCGTCGGTCTCGATGGCCTCCTGCAACTGGTCCGTCGAAGCGCGAGAGAGGGCAGAGACAGCGAGGAAGATCACGAATCCGATGGCGATGAGCAGCGAGAGCAGCGCGAAGCGCCCCGGCGATTGCCGGTGACCTCGGAGGGCCTGGCCGGCGACCCGAGACAGCCGCCTCATGAGAGGCACCTGTGCTGCAGGCGTCCGTGGACCAGCTGGAGGCGGACCTGTGCACCGCCGGCCACGGCCTCGTCGTGGGTGACGATGACCACGGTCGTGCCCAGGTCCGTCGAGAGAGCGAAGAGATCGCGCGCGATGTCCCCGGCCGTGTCTTCGTCGAGATTGCCCGTCGGCTCGTCGGCGATCAGCAGCGCGGGGTCGTTGAACAGTGCGCGAGCGATGGCCACGCGCTGCCGCTGGCCACCGGACATCGCCGATGGCCTCCGCGTCGCCAGAGACCCCACGCCCAGGCGTTCCAGCAGATCGGTCGCCTTTCGGCGTGCCACTCGCCGGGAGACCTGCTGGTCGCGCGCATAGGCCCAGGGGAGGATGACGTTGTCCGCTGCGTCGGCCCCGTAGTCGAGATGGAAACTCTGAAAAACGATTCCTACATGAGAACTGCGCATATACGCGAGATCCCGCTCACTCAGGGACTCGACTTCTCGACCCCTGATGATCACGCGCCCTGATGTCGGACGCCGCAGCAGCGACATGACCGAGACGAGTGTCGACTTCCCCGACCCGGAGCGCCCCTGGATGGCGGTGGAGGTGCCTCGTCGGAAAGTGTGGCTGAAGTCGGCCAGGGCGTGGACGGATTCGCCACCGACCCGATAGGAGACGTGGACAGCGTCGAGCACGACGTCGGTCGCCTCGATGTGCGTTCCCTCCGGGTCCCGCATGCGGCCGATCCTCACGACTGCGCTCGCTGCAGGGCCTGACCCTCACGCAGACCTGCGTCGACCACCCGCATCACTCCGTCGGTCGCACCAAGCACCACCGGGACCCGTCGGCTGCCCCCGCCGTCGATCACTGTCACGAACGGCGAGTCGGACGTGTTGTCGTAGCGAACGGCGATCGTCGGTACCAACAGCGCATTTTTGATGGTTCGGGCGCTGAGGGCGAGCCTGGCCCGCAATCCCACCGCAGTCTCCACCCACCCAGGCAGGCGGCAGTGCGCTCGCGCGGCAACAGCAGAGGTGGTCGTATCCTCCGAACCGGCCGGCGCACCGGCAGGTGGCTGCTCCAACCAGAGCGATTTGCACGCCGCCTGGAACTGGCCGGACGGCGTCTCCACCGTGGCCGCCCCTTCATATCGCATACTTCGGAAGCGCATCTCCTGCAGCGGCGTAAAGGTCACGACCACATCAATGCCCTCGGCGACGATCCGCGGGCGATTCTGATCGAGCTCCAGGCGTCCACCGACAGGTGCTTGGACAGCACCCACCCACTGCTTGGCGCGCACTTCTTCACTCTTCGCCAGCGCCGACGGCGCTTCATCCTCGGGAGCGGAAGCCACGAGCCGCCCGATCGCTTCACCTGCTCGAACTGTCCGCGGCAACTCCCCGGCGGGCTGGTAGCGCACCCCCGACGGCACGTCGAAGCCCACCTCCGACCCCCGCTGAACCACGCCGTCCAAGCGGTAGGTCGCCGTAAAGTCGCGTCGCTGCACGAGTAGAGGAGTCGCGTCAGACTTGGTGGACTCGATATTCGAGCTGCCCACCGTGCCCTGTTGCGCCACATCCGCCTGGCGCGGGGGCTGAGTTGACGTGCAACCCAAAAGTGCCAGTGTCGACGCCACGGCCACCCACATGAGTGGCGCTAGGTCGTTACGGCGGCGTCGCGGGGTGCGCGGCATAGGGTTTTCTGAGGACACACTGTAAGCGTACGCCCGAATCCCCTCCGACAGAAGGACTGGGCTCGATGAGTCCTTGATGCGCATCTTGGACGATCGTATAGATTTATCCGAGAATACCCTGCTTGACGCGAGACCCCCCCCACTGGCCATACCCTGAGCATCTGTCGACGGACACCACAAGGCGACTCCGCGAAAGATCCCCCTCGCGCTCATCCAGGAGGACAGCATGCAAAGCAGGGTTAAGCGAGGGAGGCTTCTGGCGCGTGGAGCTTTCGCAACGGCCACCAGCCTGGGACTGTTGGTAGCGCTCGGCGCGTCCGGCCAGTCCGCAACAGTCACGGCCACGACGCCGGTGAGCTGCGACATGGGCATCACGAAGACCGACTTCCGCAAGGTTGGCCACTATCCCAATGGAAACATCTGGGTTAAGCAGAACAGCTCGCTGCCGGTGTCGACAACAACGGTTTGGGCACGTCGCGAAGGTGGCGGCTCCCTATCGGCCCAGAATGTCGGAAACGGAGGCACAGTCTCATGGTAAAATAGAGCCGCAGGGGAGTACGTCTTCTCTGCGCGCCGCTCGACCACCACGGACTGCAACGGCTCCTACCCGGGCGAAGGAAACTACAATTTCAACTACACCATAGGCTACTAG
>JAVTVZ010000058.1:0-2523 GCA_032229625.1 Dermatophilaceae bacterium
CATCCGGAGCCGCCACACCCGCTGGTGGACGCCGCGCTCGGCGTATCCCCGCGTTGCCACGCCGCAGTGCCGCGACCGATACTGAGCGGGAACGCCCTTCACGCACCGGGCGGACGTCCTGCCCGGCGTTGAGCGTCGGCCCTCCCCGGCGCTCAACGTCGGGCCGGTCGCCCGACCGGCCCTGCGCCTCCCGACGCGGGACTGACGGTCAGCGCCGCACGAACTCCAGGTCTCGCACGAGTCGGCCCGCGGCCAGACCTTTGCGCTCGAAGTGCGTGACCGGCCGACCCGCGAAGCGTGGCGCCCAGCCCGAGGCGTCGGCGCGGCCGTCGACCAGGTCCGGGCAGGCGCCGGCGACGTCGCGCATCTGCTCGGCGTAGTGCTCCCAGTCCGTCGCCAGCCGCAGCACCCCGCCGGGGGCCAGCACCCGCGCCGCGTCGGCGACGAAGCCGGCATCGACCAGACGCCGCTTGTGGTGGCGGGCCTTGGGCCACGGGTCGGGGAAGAAGACGTGCAGCGCCGCGACCGACCCCGGCGCCAGGCCCCTCGAGATCAGCGCGCGGGCGTCGGCCTCCAGGACCCGTACGTTGCGCAGGCCCCGCTCGCCGGCCCCGGCGATCGTGCGCGCCGCCCCCGGCCGGTAGACCTCGACGGCCAGATGGTCGAGGTCTGGATGCGCCGCTGCGTGCGCGAGGACCGATTCTCCTGTGCCCGAGCCGATCTCGACGACCAGCGGGGCGCAGCGCCCGAAGACCGCCGCCGCGTCCAGCACCCACGTCGGCCGCAGGCTCGCCGAGCGCTCACCCCGATCGGGGGTGACGACATACCGGGACAGGTGCGGCGGGTAGCCCCGGCCGTACTGCCCCTGTCGCCGCCCGTCGCGGCGCCCGAAGGAGACGATCTCGCGACGCGGCCACGGATCGCTCGGCACAGGATCCTGTGCGATCACCGCTACTTCTTGGCCTTCTCGTCACCGTCGGAGGACAGCGCCGCGATGAAGGCCTCCTGCGGGACCTCGACCCGACCGACCATCTTCATGCGCTTCTTGCCCTCCTTCTGCTTCTCCAGCAGCTTGCGCTTGCGGCTGATGTCGCCGCCGTAGCACTTGGCGAGCACGTCCTTGCGGATCGCGCGGATCGTCTCCCGGGCGATGACGCGACTACCGATCGCCGCCTGGATCGGCACCTCGAACTGCTGCCGCGGGATGAGCTTGCGCAGCTTCTCGGCCATCGCCACGCCGTAGGCGTACGCCTTGTCCTTGTGCACGATCGAGCTGAACGCGTCGACCTGCTCGCCCTGGAGCAGGATGTCGACCTTGACGAGGTCGGCCACCTGATCACCCGCCGGCTCGTAATCCAGCGACGCGTAGCCGCGCGTCTTGGACTTCAGCTGGTCGAAGAAGTCGAAGACGATCTCGGCCAGCGGCAACGTGTAGCGCATCTCGACCCGCTCGGGAGACAGATAGTCCATGCCGAGCAACGTGCCGCGCCGCTGCTGGCACAGCTCCATGATCGCTCCGATGAATTCGCTCGGCGCGAGGATGCCCGCGCGCACGACCGGCTCACGGACCTCCTTGATCTTGCCCGTGGGGAATTCGCTGGGGTTCGTGACATCGACGGGCGAGCCGTCCTCCATCGTCACGTCGTATTCGACGTTCGGCAGCGTCGAGATGAGGTCGAGCCCGAACTCACGCTCCAGCCGCTCCCGCACGATCTCCAGGTGCAGCATGCCCAGGAAGCCGACACGGAAACCGAACCCCAGTGCCGCCGACGTCTCCGGCTCGTAGACCAGCGCCGCGTCGTTGAGCTTGAGCTTGTCGAGCGCGTCGCGCAGCAGCGGATAATCCGACCCGTCGATCGGATACAGCCCCGAGAAGACCATCGGCCGCGGGTCGCGATAGCCGCCGAGCGCGGTCGAGGCCGGCTTGCTCTGGTTGGTGATCGTGTCGCCGACGCGGCTCTGGCGCACGTCCTTGACGCCGGTGATGAGATAGCCGACCTCGCCGACCCCCAGGCCCTTGCTCGGCACCGGCTCCGGTGAGATGACGCCGATCTCGAGCAGCTCGTGCGTCGCCTTCGTGCTCATCATCGCGATCCGCTCACGCGGATTGAGGTTGCCGTCGACGACGCGCACATACGTGACGACGCCGCGGTAGGTGTCGTAGACCGAGTCGAAGATCATCGCCCGCGCGGGCGCATCGGCGTCGCCGACCGGCGGCGGGACCTGCCGCACGATCTCCTCGAGCAGCTCATCGACCCCGACACCGGTCTTGCCCGAGACCATGAGGCACTCCGACGGATCGACCCCGATGAGGCCGGCGAGCTCCGCCGCATACTTCTCCGGCTGCGCGGCGGGCAGATCGATCTTGTTGAGCACCGGGATGATCGTCAGATCGTTCTCCATCGCCAGATAGAGATTCGCCAGCGTCTGCGCCTCGATGCCCTGCGCGGCATCGACAAGCAGGATCGCGCCCTCGCACGCGGCCAGCGACCGCGACACCTCGTAGGTGAAGTCGACGTGCCC
>JAVTVZ010000059.1:0-2473 GCA_032229625.1 Dermatophilaceae bacterium
CCGACTCCGGGGCGGCTCAGTACTGGCTCCCTGCGACCCGACGTCCGGGTCGCCCGTGACGGCCGCGCGGGGGTGACGCCGAGTGGGTGACGACACGGGCCGGTGGCTCCCCCCGACGCCGCTGGCCGCCGACGGCGCGCCGCATCGGGTCGACGGGCCGGCCGATCTCGACGCGTGTGATCGGTCAGTCGGCCCGGCGGGGTGGCCGGTCGTCGGGGATCGCCGGGTCGTCGACGAGGTCGCCATGCGCGAGGTGACCTTCGCCGTCCACGACGACGACGTCGGCCGTCCGGGCAGCGCGGTGATGCTCCACCTCAACGGCCTGACCGACGCGCACCGCGAGCACATCTGGCCGGCCCTGCTCGCCCGGCTTGCGGGCACACCGTGGCGAGCGCTCACCTACCTCCTGCCGGAGGACGGCGCGTGGAGCTACCGCTTCGTCGTGCGCGAGGCGATCGCCGATGATGTCGGCGCGACCCGTGCGGGGTGGGTCGCCATCCATCGCGACGGGCGCCCCGATCCCCGCAACCCGCAGCGGTTGCGGCACCCGCACGGGGAGGCGTCATCGGTGTACCGGGCGCCCGCGTCGCCGCGTCATCCGGCCTGGGCCGGCGACCACGTCGACGACGACACGCCCTGGCAGACCATGGCACTGGAGGGCGGCCTCGACGCTCACCTGTTCCGTGCCGGGCCCGACGCCGACCTGCTCGTCCTCTTCGACGCCGAGCAGTGGTCGACGCTGCCGCTCGCGCAGGCCCTGCGTCGACGCGTCGAGCTCGGCGCGCGCCCGGTGGACGTCATGCTCGTCGAGTCGGGCGGCTTCGAGCGGCGGGCGCAGACGCTGCCGGACCCGCAGCGGGCCGGCGACCTCCTGCGCCGCACGCTCGCGGCGGTCGCCGAGGCCTGCCAGGGCGCGCGCGACCCGGAGCGGGTCGTCGTCGCCGGCCAGTCCTACGGCGGGCTGGCGGCGGCCGGGCTCGTCGTCCACCACCCGGAGCTGACGCGGGCCGCGATGGTGCAGTCGGGATCGTTCTGGCACGAGCCGGGCCGCACCCCCTCGCGCGCGCAGCGTCGGCCCGGTCGGCTCACTCGCCACGTCGCAGACCTCGCACCCGACGCCCTGGCGGGCCGCCGCGTCGTCGTCCAGGTCGGCACCGACGAGGGCGCCATGGCCCACCAGGCCCGCCTCTTCGCCCGCGCCGCCACCGACGCGGGCGCCGACGTGCTCCTGCGGCAATACCGCGGTGGCCACGACTACGCCTGGTGGTCCCACGCCCTCCTCGACGGCCTCGATCGACTCGACGGAGCCGTTGGGCCACCTCCGTCGAGCGAGTCCTCCTGACCTGTGGGCCTCCTGCGATCTGTGGAACCCTCAGTGACCGCGTCCGCCCTGCGGTGCCGACCGTGCCGCGCGACGGGCCCCTTCGACCAGGCAGAGCTGCGCTGCCGTGTAGGTCGCCATGACGGCCGCGTCCCGGACGGCGGGGCGCCGGGCGTCGCGGGCCTCGATGACCACGTCGCAGGGCTCGATCACCGTGTCGCGGGGCTGGATGAACATCCCGACGCCGAGCAGCGCGTCGCTCACCCCGAAGAGCAGGCCCCCGATCTGCGTCAGGCGGCGCCCGCTCCCGATGGTCGGGTCGCCCCCGAGCGCTGATCGGTCGTCGCGACCCGCGAGGCCGCAACCGGCGACGAGCGCGGTGACGACCCCGGCGTAGGCCGCGACGACGCCGGCGAGAACCGCGGACTCGCGGGCGGCGCCGCGCACGGCCCACGGGGTCACGACGAGGGCGAGCCCGCCGTAGGCCTGCGCCGAGCGCGGCCAGGCGCCGACCAGCGGCAACCGGCGCAGCGTGCCGACACTGCCGAGATACGCCGCATGGGCCGCCGCGAAGCACCCGGCTCCGACGGCGACGCGCACCGGCTCCTCACGCAGCAACGCGACGTCGCCGAGCCACGACCCGAGGAGCCCGACCAGCACCCCGCAGATCCGGCGCCGACCCTCGCGCGAGGCCGCGCCGCGGGCGTCGGCCTCGCGAACGTCCGCGTCGCGGGCGTCGCGAGCGTCGGCGTCGCGAACGCGCGGGTGGAGGGCGTCGCGGACGCGTGGGTCGAGCAGGAGGGAGGCGGCCAGCGTCGGCATGAGCGCGGTCTTGCTCAGCGTGCGGGCCGCCCGGGCGCGCGGGTGCCGCGACCCGGCGAGCGCGGTGTCGAGCGCGGCGAGGGCGGCATACGCGCCGGTGGCGAAGCGGTGACGTCGGGCCATGGCCTCAGGGTGTGCCATGACCTGCCCCTAGCATCGCGGGATGGACAATCCCCGCCTGCGGGCCGCCGCCGTCCGCGGCCTCGGCATGGCCCTCGTCTTCTTCGTCGTCCAGGTGCTGCTCGGTCTCCTGCCCGGCCGCGCCCCCATCGACTACACCGAGCGGGCGTTCGTGTCGCTCGGTGTCGGCGCCATCTGGGCGGTCTTCGT
>JAVTVZ010000060.1:0-3553 GCA_032229625.1 Dermatophilaceae bacterium
GGCCGTCGACGCCGTGAGCGCGCGCACCGACGCCCTCGTCGGCGTCACCCTGCGCAGCTACCTGCAGGAGCACCGCTACGCCGAACTCGTCGGCTACTACACCGCCCACCCGTGGAGCGTGCCCGAGCAGTGAGCCGCCCGCCGGGGTAGGAGTGGCGGGCCGGGCCGCGTGGGTCGCGACGCGGCGGGTCTGCCCGCCGGGGCCGGGGCTCAGCCGGCGGCGACGAGCGCGACGGCCGCGCCGCACAGCACGAGCCCGGTGGCCTGCACCCGGTCGATGTGCTCGCGCAGCACGGCCGCGGCCAGCAGGATCGTCACGGCGGGATAGAGCGCCGTGAGGATCGCCGCGACGGTCATCGACCCCTGCTGGGTGGCGGCGAGGTAGGCGAGGTTCGCGCCCGCGCTCAGCGCCCCGGCGAGCCCGCCGCCGACGGCCGCAGACCCCGTGGGGCGCCACGCGGCGCGGACCAGCACTGCGGCCGCGACGAGCAGCGTCGCCGCCAGCCCCTGGCTGAGCACGACCGGCGCGAGCCCCGCCTCCCGGGGGATCTGCCCCAGCCCGACGAAGAGCACCCCGAAGCCCACGCCCGCGATCACCGCGTCGCGCACCGCCGAGCCTCCCGGGGCGTGCGGGGCCCGGCGGGCGACCGACGCGCCCTGCGGGCCGCCCGGCGTCGGCGCAGGGGCGGTGCCCTCGGCCGCGCCGGCGACGACCGCGCCCGGTGCCGCGGCCCGGGTCACCGCCGCATCGACGCGAGAGCCGGCGGCCCCAGGCGCGGCGTCGGTGTCGTCATCGGTCTCGGCAGAGCGGTCGGCGTAGTGGTCGGCGTAGTGATCGGCACGGTGGTCGGCGTCTGTGGCGCCGGCGGCTCCCGCTGTCGCGGGGGCGTCCTCGACGCGCGAGACGCACCAGATGCCCGGGAGGGCCGCGACGATGCCCGCCCAGACCAGGGCGCCGGGCCGCTCCCCCAGCGCGAAGCCCACCGCCACCGGCACGACCGCCGCGCCGACGGCCGAGATCGGCGCGACGACCGACATACGGCCTGAGGCGAATCCGCGGTAGAGGAAGGCCGTGCCCAGGGCGTTGCCGACCGAGGCCAGCGACGCCCAGGCCAGGTCGACGGCGCGCGGCGCGCCGCCCGGGCCGGCGCCGAGAGCGACGACCGCGATGACGGCGAGCGATGCGACCTGGCAGGCGATGGCGACCGCCCAGGCCGTGGCGCGACGCGAGGAGATGCCGGCGACGAAGTCGGACAGGCCGTAGGCGAGCGCCGAACCCAGCGCGAGGAAGACCGCGATCACAACGAGCCAGTATGTGGCGTCGGCGCCCACGCGCGCGCCGCGCGCCCACTGAGCGCCCCGCGCCCGACCGGCGCCCGCGCCCCACTCAGCGCCCCGCGCCCAACCAGCACCCGGGCCCAATGAGCGGCCCCGCGCCCGACCGGCACCCGCACCCACTCAGCGCCCCGCGCCCGACCGTGCCCCGCTCCTGATCGTCGCGCGAGGGTGCGCTGTGGCGGGACGCGCGCTCCAGCGATGCGGCGACGCGGGGCGGGCGCACCGGCCCTACCGAGGCTGGGGAGCGCGCTCGCCGGAGCTACCGGGGCTGGGGAGCGCCCTCGCGCAGGCGGGCCCGCAGCCCGCGGGCACCGTCGCGCATCATCCACGCGTGATTGGCGCGCAGCAGCGGCGCGGCCGGAGCCGCCCAGGGCGCGAGCCGCGGGCGGTGAGCGCGACGCGTTGGCGGTAGCGGATCCGGGTGCGGCCGTCCACGACACCGACCCGCATGCTCGACCAGCCCTGCAGGTCGGTGCCCAAACGCGGCGATGAGGACTGCCCCGACGGTGTCCTCGCGGATCGGGCTCAGGGTGAGGATCAGGCTGTAGGGCAGCAGGCTGCGCACGCACAGCACCGCGGCGGGAGTGCCGCCGGGGCCGCGGGTCGGGACGGCGGCGGTGACCTGCGGCCACCAGCGCGGGTAGTCCAGCGGGCGCGCCAGCACGTCGACGACCTGGGCGGTCGGCGCGTCGAGCCACCAGTCGTGGGTGAAGTCGAAGACGAGCCGCCCGGGTGGGATCGTCTCGTCGAGGTCCATCCGCCCACGATGACAGCCGCCCGTCGGCGCGGCACCTGCAGGCGTTGCCGAGCCGGAGCGCGCACGACGGCCCCGCGGGCCACCAGGTCGCGACGGCGGCTCTGGCCTCAGCGCGCGGTCAGAGCGGACACTGCGGGCGCTGCCGCGAGGCGGCGGCCCGCGTCGCGGCGGGTGGCAGCATGCCGTCATGGACTACGCGGCCGCCGTCGATCTGCTCTACGGCTCTGCCCCCGAGGGGTTCGTGGCCCAGCGCAAGGAGGTGGCCGCGCAGGCCCGCGCGGCCGGCGACCGGGCGCTGGCGACGCGGATCCTTGCGCTGCGCAAGCCGACGGTCGCGGCGGGAGTGCTCAACGCGCTGGTCCGCGCGCGGCCGCCCGAGCTCGACGCCCTGCTCGGCTACGCCGAGGAGATGCGCGCGGCGCAGGCCGCGGCCGACGGCCCGCTCATGCGCCGGCTCGGGCGGGAGCGGGAGGACCTCCTGACGAGCCTGGGTCGCCGCGTCGCCTGGGTCGCCGCTCAGCAGGGCATCTCGCTGACCGCGGCGGTGCTCGACCAGACACGCGCGACCTTCGTCGCGGTCATCGCCGACGAGGCCGCCGAGCGCGAGGTGCTCGGCGGGTGTCTGGTCCGGGCACTGACGTATGCCGGGCTCGGCCCCGTCGACCTGACCGAGGCGAGCGCCGCGCCGCACGACGAGATAGCCGCTGCCGGTGACGCCGGCCTCCGCGCCCGAGGACGACCCGAGCGCAGCATCGGCGAGCGGAGCGACAGCGGCTCCGAGACCGGTCGCAGCGATGCGACGGCGCCGGACCGACGCACCCGCGAGCAGACATCCGATCAGGCCGCCCAGCAGGCCGCCGCCCAGCACGCGGAGCAGGCCGCCGAGCGTGCCGCCGCTCGGCAGCGGCTCCTGGCCCGGGCCCGGGACCGCCTCGCCGAGGCCGAGCGCGAGGTGACGGCCCGCTCCCTGGAGCGGGCCGACGCCACCGACCAGGCCGACCGCGCCGCCGCCCGCCTGGCGGAGCTACAGACCCTCCTCCAGCGGGCCGCGGCCGACGCCGAGGCCGCGCGCGCCGCCGCCGACGACGCGGCCGACGCCCTCGCCGGCGCCGAGCAGTCGCGCCGCGACGCCGCCGCGGAGGTCACCGCCCTCGAGGCGTAGCGCCCCCGCGCCGCGCCACCCGTTCGGCGAACTCAGCGACGCACGCGTCGGCGAACCCCACGACGAACCCGTCGCCGAACCCGTCGACGCACCGACACGCCGACGATCACCGGCGTGTCCGTTCGCCCACACGTTCGCCGACCACGCGTGAGCCCACCACCCGTGCACCGACCACGCGTGCGCCGACCATGGGCCCGGCCGGCATGTGCCCGGACACGACAACAGGGAAGCCGCCCCCGGGTCGGGGGCGGCTTCCCTGTCGGATGCGGTCCGGCTCAGCGGCGGCCGGTCAGCGC
>JAVTVZ010000060.1:3653-13199 GCA_032229625.1 Dermatophilaceae bacterium
TCGGGGGCGGCTTCCCTGTCGGATGCGGTCCGGCTCAGCGGCGGCCGGTCAGCGCCTTGACGCCGAAGAGCAGGACGCACGCACCGACGATCGCGGTGATCATGCTGAAGATGAGCCCGCCCCCGGCGACGTCGACCCCGAAGAGCGACAGCAGGAAGCCGCCGAGGAGGCCGCCGATGATGCCGACGACGATGTTCAGGCCGATGCCCTGCTGGGCGTCGGTCTTCATGATCTTGCTGGCGATCCATCCGGCGATGCCACCGAAGATGATCCAGCCGAGAATGCCCCAACCAATCATGTCGTTCACCTTTCTGACGAAGAGGTCGTCCGCGGTACTTCTGTGGTGCACCGTGGAGCTGTCTGGCGTTGCAGGTCGGCCGCTCGCCGTGGTGCGGCGATCGGGCGTGCCCGTCGTCGACGGGGCACGCGCCCCTCACCGACGATCCTTCCACGGCTCGATCGAAACGGCCTGTCGAGGTCGACCCACAGCGCCCGTCCCACCACCGATGACCGCTGCCTGTCCACCGCCACTGTCCACCGCCACACCTGGCCACCGCCGAGCCCGTCCAGCACGGCGCCGGTGCCCGACGGGGCGGCGCGGGATGACGCAGCCGCGCGGGATGCCGCCGGTGGGCTCAGCGATCCGACTCCACGGGCCGGGCCAACTCCTGGGGCTCGGTCGAGGGGTGCACCGGCGCGCCGGAGAGGTAGGCCGCGCGTGCCAGGATGTTGCTCGCGACGGACGACACGACGAGCAGCGCGGCGACCGTGACGCCGGTCTTGAGCAGGTCGGCCCAGCCGAAGCCGTGGACCGCGAGCCGCTGCAGATAGGCGCCGAAGACGAGGAACGGCAGGCCGAGCCCGGTCGCCGGGGAGAGCACGTTGATCCGCGCGAAGGCGTCGCGCTGGCGCACCATGGCGATCGCGCTGACGAGCACGAAGACCGCGCCGACGACCGCGCACACCCCGGCGGCCGTGCTCAGGGCCGGACCCGCCGCGCCGCTCATCGCCGCCCCCTGGTGATGATCCGCGACAGCGCGATCGTCGCGAGGATGCCCAGGAGCGCCGCGAGCATCGCCGCGTCGACGACGGCCTCGGATTCCTTGAGCATGCCCAGCAGCACGAGCAGCCCGATCGCGCTGAAGAAGACGAGGTCGCCGACGACCGCGCGGCTCGCGCCGTCGGTGGCGGTCGCGACGCGCACCAGGCCGATGATGATGGCCGCGCCGAGCAGCACGATGCCGATCCACACCCCGACGATCATGTGTGCCTCCCTGTCGTCGATCCGTCCCGACCCGATCCGTCCGGCCCCGATCCGTCCCGACCCGATCCGTCCCACCCCGCGCCGTCCCGCCCGCGCGTCACCCGCAGCAGCCGGCTCTCCATGTCGCGCAGCCCGGCGAGGATCTCCTCGCGGCTCGCGCCGTAGAGGCTGTGCACGAAGACCGTCGGCGGCCGGCTGCCCTGCGCGGCGGCGGTGCCGAGCACGAGGGTGCCGGGGGTGATGGTGATCGAGGAGGTCAGGGCCGTGATCTCCAGGTCGCTGCGGCAGCGCAGCGGCAGCTCGACGATCGCGGGGGTCGAGTCGACCCCGGGGGTCAGGGTGTCGCGCGCGATCGCCCACGACCCGACATACACCTCCCGGATGATGAAGAGCAGGTAGCTCGCCAGATACCACAGCCTCATCGCAGCACCGCCTGGATGTAGGTCGACGGGTCGGTCAGGGCGTCACCGGCGGCCTGCGCGATCGGATAGAGCACGCCGCCGAAGACGAACATCGCGACGGACAGCGCGATGAGCACGCCGCCGGGCGCCGCGAGCCGCAGCGAGACCCGCACGTCGGCGGGCAGCTCGGTGAAGGGGCCGCGGCCGCAGTCGGGGTCGTCGGGGGCGTAGCGCTCCATCGGCGGACCCCAGAAGACCTGCTGCCACAGCCGCTGCAGCCCCATGAGCGAGGCGAGCGACGCGACGATGATCGCCGTGATGACGACGCCGGCGAGCACCGGCTGCGCCTGCGCGGCGGCCAGCACGAGGGCGACCTTGCCCCAGAGGCCGGACGTCGGCGGCAGCCCCACCAGGGAGAACAGCCCGAGGGTGAAGCCGACCGCGACCCAGGGGTCGCGCTTCATCAGCCCGCTGAGCCGGTCGTATCGCCCGGTGCCGTAGGTCTGCTCGATCGCGCCGGTCAGCAGCAGCAGCCCGCCGATCGTCACGATGTGGTGGGCGAGGTAGAAGAGCCCCGCGGCCATCGCGGCACCGGTGCAGAGCACGACGCCGAGCAGGATGTGCCCGACGCCGCTGACCATCTGGAAGGCCAGGGCGTCGCGGATCCGGGCGACCCCGGCGGTCGAGACGGCGCCGATGATCATCGTCGCGACGACGATGACGACGAAGGCCCACAGCCACGGGGCGGGCTCGCCGTAGACCATCGCGAACACCCGGTAGATCGCGTAGAGCGCGACCTTGGTGTGCAGGGCGGAGAAGAGCCCCATCATCGCGGCGGACGTGCCGGGGTAGGTGCTGGGCAGCCAGCCGTGGACGGGCACGACCCCGCCCTTGATGGCCAGCGCGAGCAGCACCATGACGATCGCCAGGCCGATGCGCGGGTCGGCGGCGCCGGCCCCGGCGAGCGCCGCGAGGTTGACGGTGCCGGCGACCGCGTAGACGTAGCCCACGCCGATGAGCAGGAAGGTGCTGGTCAGCAGGTTGACGAGGATGAAGACTCGGCCGACGCCGAGGCGGCGCCACGTGCCGGTCACGGCGATGAGCGCATACGACGGCAGCAGCATCACCTCGACGAAGACGAAGAGGTTGAAGAGGTCGCCGGTCAGCAGTGCGCCGTTGACGCCGGCGGTCAGCATGATCGCCAGCGGCGGCACGAAGCGATAGCGGTCCTCACCGGTGACGGACAGGAACCAGCCGCAGACGGCCGTCGTCAGGCCGGTGACCAGCAGCATGAGCGCCGTCAGCGAGTCGGAGACGAAGGGGATGGCGACGCCGGGCACGAAGCCGCCGACGTGGTGCGCCAGGACCGGCTCGGTGCGGTGCGCGATGAGCAGCGCCGCGCCGCCGAGGGCCGTCGCGGCGGGGACACCGACGAGCAGGACCCGGTCGAGCACGGCCCGGCGCACGACGACGGTCAGGCCGGCGGCGAGCAGCGGCACGGCCGCGAAGAGCGGGAGCAGGGCGGCGTCCATCACAGGTGCGTCTCCCCCGTCGGCGGCATGCGGTGGGTGTCGTCGTTGTGGCCGATGACGGCGAAGGTCAGCATCACGACGGTGACGGCCAGCGTAATGACGATCGCGGTGAGCACGAAGGCCATCGGCAGCGGGTCGCCCATGACGCCGGGATCGCTGAAGCCGGTGAGCGGCTCGGCGCGCCACGCGGGCACGCCGGCGGCGAGCAGCACGAAGTTCGCGGCGTGCGAGAGCACCCCGATGCCAAAGACGGCGCGGACCATGCTGCGCGACAGCACGAGATAGGAGCCGCCCGCGACGAGGACGGCGACGGTGGCGGCGAGGATCATCGGCCGGGCTCCTGGGGTCGGGTGCCGGTGGCGAGATAGGCGGTGCGCACCCCGACGCGCGACGCGCCCCGCACCGTGTCCATGGGGCCGGTCAGCTCGCCCTCGACGGCTTCGTCGGCGCGCTCACGGGTGCCCTCGCCGCCGGGGCGGGTCAGACTCTCGCCGGTCGTGCCGAGCAGGTTGAAGGCGAGCATGACCAGGCCGATGACGGCCATGTAGACCCCGACGTCGAAGAGCATCGACGTCACCACGTGCACCGGTCCGACGTAGGCGTGCAGCGGCTCGAGGAACGACGCGGCGCCGACCAGCCCGAGCAGGCCGGTGACGACGGCGACGACGACGCCGCCGCCGATGAGCAGCAGCGGCAGGCGCGGCGGGCCGATCTGACGGTCGGTGGACGTCGACAGATAGTGCAGCGCGACGATCGCCGAGCCGACGAGCGCGGCGATGAAGCCGCCGCCGGGCGCGTTGTGGCCGCGCAGGAAGATCAGCAGCGAGAGCAGGGCCAGGACGGGCGCGACGAACCGTACGACGAGCTGCATCGGCAGCACGTTGGACCAGGCGCTGGTGATCGCGCGGTGGGCCGTCGTGCCCTCCGGTCGCAGGTCGAGCGTCGGCTCCGGCACGTAGGTGCGGTCCTGCTCGGGGCCGGGGTCGAGCTGGCGGTGCCGGACGCTGGAGACGATCGCGACGATGGCGACGCCGGCGACGCCGAGCACGGTCAGCTCCCCGAGCGTGTCGAGCGCGCGGAACTCCACGAGGATGACGTTGACGATGTTGTGGCCGCCGGTGACCTCGGTGGCCTGATCGGCGTAGTAGGCGGCGACGTCCGAGCGGGGCCGGCGCGCCGAGAGCATCCAGGTCAGGGCCCCGGCGCTCAGGCCCATGGCGATGGCGAGCGCCGCGCCGCGGGTGGCGCGCGGCCGGGCGGGCCGCCCGAAGCGCAGCGGCAGCTTGGCGAGCACGAGCATGATGACGATGACGGTCAGCGACTCCACGAGCAGCTGGGTCAGCGCGACGTCGGGGGCCCCGAGGGCCAGGATCTGCACGGTCGAGACGATGCCGACGGCCGACAGCGACACGGTCGCCGCGAGGCGGGAGTCCGACAGGACGACGCCGAGGACCGCTGCGGTGATGAGCACGAGCAGGACGACGTCGATCGGCTGGGTCAGCCCGGTCGGCCCCTGCGCCCACGGCGGGGTGGCGCCGGCGACGGCCAGGACCCCGGCCGCGGCGACGGCGACGAACGCGCCGAGCAGCATCGACAGGTGCCGCGACGGGTGGTCGCTGACGAAGGCGCGCAGGAGCGGCAGCGCGAGCCGGCGCAGCCCGGCGTGCAGCAGCGCGATGACGCCGGCGCCGTCGAGGGCGAAGGTCGGCCGCTCCAGGCGCGGCCACAGCCGCCGTCGCGTCGCGACGACGACGCCGCCGAGCGTGAAGATGAGCAGCGTCGCGACGAGCTCGGGCGTCAGGCCGTGCCACAGGCTCAGATGCACCTCGGGGGCGGGCGCGGCGATCGGCGTCATGGCGCGGGTCGCCAGCGCGACGGGTCGGTCGAGCACGAAGGCCGCCAGCCCCAGCGGCAGCCCGGCGAGGATCGGCAGGGCCGCGCTCCACAGCAGCACCCCCTCCTGGGGGTGGATGTCCCGCGGGTCGCAGTGCTCCTGGCCGCGGCCGTCGACGAAGGCGCCGAAGAGGATCTTGGCGCAGTAGGCGAAGGTCAGGACGCTGGCCGCGGCGGCGGCGATCATCGCGACCCACCCGAGCCACGCGGGCCCGGTCGCCTCCAGGAGGCCGGTGAGCACCGACTCCTTGGAGACGAAGCCGAGCAGCGGCGGGATACCCGCCATCGACGCGCAGCCGATCGCCATGACGACGAAGCTCGCGGGCATGGCCCGCCACAGGACGGGCAGCCGCCGCAGGTCACGGGTGCCGGTCGCGTGGTCGACGACGCCGACCATCATGAAGAGCCCGGATTTGAAGAGCGCGTGGGCGATCGTGTGGGTGATCGCGGCGGCGAGCGCGACGGCCGTGCCGATGCCGATGGTCGCGACGATGAGCCCGAGCTGGCTGACCGTCGAATACGCCATGAGCTTCTTGAGGTCGGTCTGCTGCAGCGCGAACCAGGCGCCGAGCGCGGCGGTGAAGAGACCGGCGCTCAGGAGCGCGGCATTCCACACCGGCGTCGCGTGGAACGCCGGCGAGAAGCGCATGAGCAGGAAGATGCCGGCCTTGACGACCGCCGCGGCGTGCAGATAGGCGCTCACGGGCGTGATCGCGGCCATCGCGTCGGGCAGCCAGACGTGGAAGGGGAACTGCGCGCTCTTGCTGAAGCCCGCGACGAGCACGAGCGTCGCGACGACCCCGGTGAAGAGCGGGTCGGTGCGCCACACCGGGTCGGCGAGCACGGCGGACAGGTCGCTGGTGCCGGTGCGCGCGATCATCAGCGCGACCGCCGACAGCAGCGTCAGCCCGCCGATGAACGTCATGAGCAGCGTGCGCATCGACGCCGCCTCGCCGGCGTGCCCGGAGCGGGCGATGAGGAAGAACGACGCCAGGCTCGTCAGCTCCCAGCAGATGAAGAGCAGCACGAGGTCGGCGGCGAGCACGAGCCCGACCATCGCCAGGGTGAACGTCGTCATCACCAGGTAGAAGCTCAGCTGGCTGCCCGGCCCCAGGTAGGCCGTCGAATACGCGAAGACGATCGCCCCGATGAGCAGCGCGATGAGGCAGAAGGTGACGCCCAGCCCGTCCACGCGCAGCGCGAGGTCGACGCCCAGCCCGCTGACCCACGGCACCCGGAAGACCCGCTGGTCACCGGCCTGACCGGCGAAGACCTCGCTGATCGCCGGCCACAGCGTCGCGGTCGCCACGAGATACAGGCCGGCGAGCGGCCAGCCGGCGGCGCGGCCCAGGAGCCGATCGAGCACGGGCGTCGAGGCGACCGCGAGGGCGAGCACGCCCAACGTCCACACCATGCTCATCGTCGGCATCACTCCTTCATCCACTTCATCCACGCGGACGGCTGACCCTGCTGCGACCCGGCCGAGGCCCGACCATCGACCACCCAACACCACAGCACCGACAACCTCCGGCATCGTGCCGCACCGCGGTGCCCGATCGGGGCCGACCGAGCCCGATTGCGGGTCACGGCTCCGACGCCTGGGTGGGCGCACCCACCGCCCGGCCGCGCCGCACCCCGACCTCGTAGGAGACGAGCCCGACCACGGCGACCGCGAGCAGCGGCAGCACGAAGGAGGCCATGACCGCCGTGAAGCCGTCGAGCGCGTCATGGTCGGCGGCCAGCAGCACGACGTAGGTGATGTAGGCGCCGTAGAGCAGCACGAAACACCACCCCTCCCAGCGGGCCACGACATAGCCCGTGAAGGCGACCGGGGCCAGCGCCAGGGTCGCCGCGAGCATCAGCGGGGCGTCGAGCGCGATGACCGCCGGCGGCACGGGGATGCCGGAGATCCCACCGGTCCACGCGGCGGGGATGAGGGCGGGCAGACCCAGGACGAGGCCGATGTTGGCGATGTTGCTGCCGACGACGTTGCCGAGCACGAGCTCGTGGTCGCCGCGGCGGACCGCGACGATGCTGCTGACGATCTCGGGCAGCGACGTGCCGACGGCGACGACGGTCAGGCCGATGACCAGGCTGCTCACCCCGAAGGCGGTCGCGATGCCGACGGCCCCGGTGACGAGCTGGTCGGCGCCGAGCACGAGCCCGGCGACACCGACGACCAGCGCGAGCAGCGCCCGCGGCAGCGGCAGCGGCTCGTCCGACTCCGACTGTGACTGCGGCGCCGACTCCGACTCGGCGGCCTCGCCTGGACCGCCCGTCGCCCCATCGGCATCGGCGGCATCGGCATCGGCATCGGGGGCGTCAACGGCTCGGTCGGCTCGGTCGCCCCGGCCGTCCCGACGCCCGAGCACGACGGTCACGACGACGTGCGCGACGAAACACGCGAGCAGCACGAGCCCGTCGAGCGCCCCGAGGTGCCCGTCGAGGCTCAGCAGCACGAGCAGCAGCCCGAGCGCCACCATCGCGGGGATGTCGAGGCGCACGAGCCGCCGCTGCACCGCCAGCGGCGCGATGATCGCGGCGAGACCGACGACGAGCAGGACGTTGGCCGTGTTGCTGCCGACGACGTTGCCGACGGCGATGTCGGGCTCGCCGCCCAGGACCGCGCCGACGCTGACGGCCAGCTCGGGCGCCGACGTCGCGACCGACACGATCGTCAGGCCCACGACGAGGGACGACATGCCCATCCGCCGCGCCAGCGAACCGGCTCCGGAGACGAGGAATTCGCCCCCGAGGACGAGCAGGACGAGCCCGCCGACGATCCGGGCGACATCGGGCCAGTTCACCCGCGCGAGTGTAGGGGTGGCACCGCCCCCGCGCTCAGCGAGACGCCGCCCGCCGCGCTCAGTGGGCCGCGGCGCGGCCCGGCAGCAGCGGCGTGATCACGTGCATGACCGCGACGACGATCCCGCCGACGATGAGCCCGGCCAGCGCCGACCCGGCGGTGTTGACGAGCCACCCGACGAGGCCGGATGCGACCGAGACGGCCTGCGCCGCAGCGTGCTCGACGTGGTGCACCAGCGCGTACGGCGCGTGCCAGCCGAGCTTGTCGGCGCCGTCGAGCAGGATGTGCCCGCCGACCCACAGCATCGCGACGACCCCGACGACCGTCAGCGTCTGCAGCAGCTTCGGCATCCCGGCGACCAGGCCGCGCCCCAGCGAGGCGAGCCCCCCGGACTTCGTCTCCGCCAGGTGCAGCCCGACGTCGTCCATCTTGACGATGATCGCGACGACGCCGTAGACGAGCGCGGTGATCCCGAGGGCGACGACGATCAGGATGATCGCCCGCGACACGAAGGGCTGGTCGGCGACCTCGTTGAGGGAGATGACCATGATCTCGGCCGAGAGGATGAAGTCGGTGCGGACCGCGCCGGCGACCATCTCGTCCTCGCGCTCCTGGCTGCGCGCACCGTCGGCGACCTCCGCGGCGGCCTCCTGACCGGCGGATTCGTGCCCGCGCAGCGAGCCCCAGATCTTCTCCGCCCCCTCGAAGCACAAATACGTGCCGCCGAGCATGAGCAGCGGCGTGAGCAGCCACGGCAGGAACTGGCTGAGCAGCAGGATCGCCGGGAGGATGAAGACGAGCTTGTTGCGCAGGCTGCCGATCGCGATGCGCTTGATCATCGGCAGCTCGCGCTGCGGGCTGAAGCCCGTGACGTAGCGGGGGGTCACCGCCGTGTCGTCGACGACCACGCCCGCGGCCTTGGCGCTGGCCCGGCCCGCGGCGGCGCCGATGTCGTCGAGGGAGGCGGCCGCCATCCGCGCGAGAGCGGCGATGTCGTCCAGGAGCGCGACGAGCCCGCTCATCGGGCCCGCCCGCAGGACGGCGGCAGGGCCACGACGGCATCGGACGCTTCTGTGTGCAGATTCACCGAGCCAGGCTAACCACTCGACCCGCCTCGACGGCCCACGGACGGCCCGCAGACGGCCCGGATAGACCGCTGTGCCCACATCACCCACGCGCACCCCCCGGCCCGACGGCACGATGGTGCGATGGCCGTGACCCTCGTGCGCATCGTCGGTGCGCCCCCGGAGCCGGTATGGCGTGCGGTCACCGACTTCCCGGCTCACGCCGACGCCGTGCCGCTGACGACGATCCGCACCGACCCCGGCGAGCCGCGCGTCGGCTGGCGCTTCGTCGCGCGCACCGCGCTGGGCCCGCTGCACGTGGACGACCCGATGCGCCTGACCGCCTGGTCGGCGCCGGACGCCCACGGCCGCGCCGGCTTCACGATCGTCAAGGAGGGTCGCCTCCTGGACGGCTGGGCGAGCGTCACCGTCGAGCCGGGCCCGACCCCGGGCAGCACGCGCCTGACGTGGCGCGAGGAGATCGGCTTCGCGCCCGCGCCGGTGCTCACGGGCCTGCGCCCGCTGCGCCGCGCGACGGACCTGGCGACGGCCCGGCTCTTCGATCGCGCGATCGACCACTTCAGCG
>JAVTVZ010000061.1:0-2420 GCA_032229625.1 Dermatophilaceae bacterium
GGACGTCAGCAAGGCCTACACCAACGCGGCGCGCGAGCTGCTCAACGCGCCGATGTCCGCCGCCGCGCCCGCCGCGGGCAAGAAGAAGTAACCGAGGGCCCGCGGGTCACCCCGCGAGCTCGGGCGACGCGCAGGGCCCGGACTCCCCGTCGAGGGAGTCCGGGCCCTGTCGCGTGCCCGCGCTCCGGGGATCTCGGCGGCGGCTCTGCGGGCCTGGCGTGGCCGCGGGTCTGCTTGGCTCGCAGGCGAACCCGACGGTGCTGCGGTCGCCCGGACGGGGGCGGGCAGGGCCGTGACCAGCAGCGCTGTGAGTTGGACGCGAAACCCGATAGATTGTCACGCGGACGCATCAGGACGATCGTCCGTATCGGGGGTCGCAGGTGGCGCGGGCGCGGGCTCGGCCGCCGGTCGGCAGCGGTCAGCGCGGTGGGGGCACTGCGTGACCGGACATCACACACGAGGCGTTGCCGCCGTACGAGGTGGGCACGCGGGGGATGGGCGAGGGCATGACACGAGACCAGGGCACCTACGATCCGTTCGAGGACCCCGACCACATCGAGCGCGCCACGCACGACGAGGAGGCGACGGCGGCCACCGACCGGCGCTGGTATTTCGTCGCCGGGGCCGGCGTCCTCGCCGGTGCGCTCGTCGTCGGCGGCGTCTATCTGCTGTCGCAGCCGGCGCAGACCCAGGTCAACCGCACGACCGAGCGGGTCGCGCTGTCCTCCGACGGTCTGCCCGCGCAGGCGTCGGCGGACCTCGTCACGCAGGTCACGCCGCTGGCGACCAGCGCCCTGCAGGGGTCGCTGCCGATGCCGCTCGGCGTCTCCGGCGCCAAGCCCGACGTCATCCCCGAGCGCGTGCTCACCGCCTACCGGCGGGCGGAATCGACGATGGCGGTCGACAGCGCGTCGTGCCGCGTGCCGTGGTGGCTCATCGCCGCCGTCGGCAAGGTCGAGTCCGATCACGCCAACCGCGGCACGGTCGACTCCGTCGGCAACGTGCTGCCGCCGCTGCGCGGTGACCGGCTCGACGGCTCCGCGCCCGGCACCCGCTCCGTGACCGACACCGACGCCGGCCGCCTCGACGGCGACGCGATCAACGACCGGGCGATGGGGCCGATGCAGATCGTGCCGAGCACGTGGGAGCTCATGGCCCGCGACGGCAACAACGACGGCATCGCCGACCCGGACAACATCGACGACTCGACGCTGACCGCCGCGGCGTTCCTGTGCTCCTCCGGCCAGGACTTCTCGACCGCCCAGGGGCTGGCGTCCGGGGTGCTCTACTCCAACGACCAGTCCGAATACGCGCGCAACGTGCTGACGTGGGCCTCCTACTACCGCGGGGCCGTCAACCCGCCGGCCGTCGCGCCCGCGCCGAAGCCGACCGCCGCCCCGACCGTGCGCAGCGCGACGACCGGCACCCCGCCGATCGCTTCGCCGTCGACGGCGCCGACCTCCGGCGCTCCGGCACCCGGCACGCCCAGCGCCACCGGGGGTGCGACGCCCGCGCCGGCCCCGACGGCCAAGCCGATCGTGCCGCCGCCCGCGGTGACACCCGCTCCGCGCCCGACGCCGACGGCCCCGGGAGTGACCACGCCGTCCGCACCGGGCACGACCACGCCGGGGACGACCACACCGGGCACGGCCACGCCGACCGCGCCGGGCGCGCCGACGACGACGCCCGGCACCCCGACCACCACGCCGGGCACGCCGACCAGGACGCCGTCGAGCCCGTCGTCGTCCAACCCGTCGACGCCGCGGCCGTCGAACCCCTCGACATCGAACCCGTCGACGCCGCGGCCGTCGAGCCCGTCGTCGAGCTCGTCCTCCTCCAGCTCGTCGAGCCCGTCGTCGAGTTCGTCGTCGAGCTCGTCCTCCTCCAGCTCGTCCAGCTCGTCGAGCCCGTCGTCGAGTTCGTCGTCGAGCTCCAGCTCCTCCCAGCCCTCGACCCCGACGTCGTCGGGCAGCTCGTCGAGCAGCTCGGGCGGGGGATCGGGCTCGACCGGCGGCTCCTCGCCGTCCGATCCGCCCAGCTCGTCGAGCAGCTCCTCCTCCAGCAGCTCCTCCTCCAGCAGCGCTCCGGAGCCGAGCAGCCCGGGCTCGGCGTCGCCGACGGCCTGATCTCGGCCTCGCCGCCGCCTCGATCGGCACCGCCGCAGCACGCACACGCACGCGCCCGCCCGGACCTGATCCGGGCGGGCGCGTGGCGTCTGTGCGGGCCGGTCGCGCGGGCGCCCCGTGAGTCGTCGACTCCGGCGCCCCGCGACCGGTCGTCAGCGCCGGTCGCCCCGCGACGCGTCGTCGCCGGCCACGCCGGCCTCGGTGTCGGCCTCGGTGCCGGCCTCGTCGGTGCCGGCGTCGGTCTCGTGGGGCGCGGTCGCGGTCTCACGCACCGAGCGCACGGCGACGACGGCG
>JAVTVZ010000062.1:0-2414 GCA_032229625.1 Dermatophilaceae bacterium
GACCGGACCGGATGCGGCGAGGCCGCTGACGGCCGCAGTGGGCACGAGGGCCAGGAGAAGGAAGTCATGAGCGAGGAGATTCTGCGGTTCGCACTCGACGGCGCCGCCGAGCGGTTGAACACGGGCGACCGGCCGTGGCTCGTCGGGGTCGCCCATCTGGCCGAGATGCCGCTGGACGCAGGGGAGTTCGCTCCGGAGGCGGTGCAGTCGGTCATCGACATCGCCCGGTCGACCGTGGGCTTCCCCACCGGCCCTCTGCACTACAGCCCCAGCGAGGCCGTCGTCATCGAGCCCAACCCCGAATACCAGCTCATCCGCGTCCGCAGTGACGACCAGCCGCACCTGGAGATGCAGCTGGGGCTGGGCATCGCAGGGTTCGTCGCCCTGGGGTTGACCCGCAGCGACGTCTTCGACGACGGGTCCAGCGAGCCGGGGGCCGTCATCATCGCCGACATCGAGTCCGTCATCGGCGACCTCGTCGTGCTCGCCATCGGCTCGGCCCTCGAACTCGGCTACCGGGGGCCCATCGACCTCGCCATCAACGTCGTCGACACCCGCCCCGGCGTGGAGCTCGTCTACTACGCGATCGACGACGAGACCGGCGGGCTCGTCCGCGTCGACGTCGGTGGCCGGCCGTTCGAGCCCGTCGTGGACCGCCTGATGTTCCTCGACGACACCGACCCCCGCGACGTGCACGCGGCGATGCGCCAGATCGCGGTGCGGCTCTCCGGGCAGTTCGGCGTCGGCCCCCAGCTGGTCAGTGAGGTCCTGGCCGAGGACCACGAGGAATACGTCAACGACCCGCTGCTGGGGCAGGCCCGCGGAGCCGGGGGGCGACGCGCGCGGTCAGAGGGCACCGGGGGCGCCTGACCGGGTCGGGCGCGTCAGTCCTTGGCCTGTGACCAGCGCTCGACGATCGAGACGTCGGCGACGAAGCGCACCGGGGCGCCGCGGGTCCACCGGCGTGCCGCGTCGGTGAGCGCGCCGCGCATCGCGTCGGCGACCGCCGGTGCGTGTGCCGCCGGGGCGTGCACGAGGAGTTCGTCGTGCAGGCACAGGACGATCGCGGCGTCGAGGTCGCGGATCGTGGCCCGCACCGTGGCCGCCCACGCCTTGAACAGCTCGGCCGCCGCGCCCTGAACGACGGCGTTGCGCGCGAAGCGTCCCCGCGCCATGTCGGTGACGTGCGCGTCGTCGGGGGCCGGGCCGGGGCTCGTCCGGCGCAGGCGGATGAGCCGCCCGCCGTAGGTGCGCAGCGACTCCCCGCGCACGCCCGCGGCATACGCGCGGTCCAGGTGCGCCATCGCCGTGGGGTAGGCGCGTTCGAGGCCGCGCAGGGCCTGCCCGGCGGCGCCGCTGCGCTGGCCGTACATCGCGGCGAGGACGGCGACCTTGGCGACCGGTCGCGGCACGTGCAGGCGGGTGGCGACCGGGGCGTACAGGTCGTCGGCGAGGGTCGCCTCGGCGAAGGCGCCGTCCCCGGAGACCGCCGCGAGCACGCGCGGCTCGATCTGGCCGAGGTCGGCGCGCACGAGCAGGTGCCCGGCGTCGGCGCGGATCCCGCCGCGCAGCACGACGGGCAGGTTGTGCAGCCCCGCCTCGGCGGTCATACGGCCGGCGGCGCCGTCGCAGACGGTCCACTCGCCACGCAGGCGATCGTCGGCGCCGATGTGCTCGGCCATCCACCGCAGCCCGTAGGTCGTCGCGATGCGCTCCTCGCGGCGCCAGTCGAGCAGGGCGGGCACGATGGGGTGCGCGTCGGCGAACGCCTCGAGCACGTGCTTGCGCGTGCTCGGCACGTCGATCCCGAGGGCGCGCAACAGATCCCGGACGGCAGCCGGATTGCGCAGGTCGGTGTGTGCGCGGCCGGGGGCGTGCCGCAGGACGGCGGCGTCGCGCGGGCCGCGCGGCCCGCAGAGGGGCTCGACGACGGCGAGGAGGGCGGCGCGGTCGACGGGCAGGCCGTCGCGGCGCAGCTCCTCGCAGAGCACGGCGGCGGCGGATTCGCTGTAGGCGGTGGCGACGAGTCGCGGGCCGGTGCGGGCCGCGAGGTCGCGCTGGGCCTGCGCGCAGGCGAGCAGGGCGTCGGCCCAGGCCAGGAGGCGCTCGTCGGTGTCGAGCCACGAGCCGTCGCAGGCGTCGGGGCGCAGGTGCCCGTCGGGGCGGACGAGGGCCCCGTCGTCGGGGCCGGCAGCGGCGGCGAGCGCCGCTTCGAGCAGGTCGCCGGTCGGCGGGCCGGGCACCTCGTCGGCCGGGAGTCCGTGGGCGGTGGCCCACGCGAGGCCGGGCCTGGCGTCCCAGCCGCCGCGCAGCAGCCGCTGCACCTCGGCGACGTCCCAGGCCCGCGACGGCCGCACCCCGCCGGCGACGAGCAGTCGCGCGGCCTGCGGGGCGGACCACCACGTCCAGCGGGG